>NZ_JBHTVC010000049.1:0-35264 GCF_042793275.1 Isoptericola sp. NPDC056578 | reverse complement strand
AGCTCACAGGTCGGCCCGGTGGCGCTCCACCGTGGCCCGACGAGCTACCTCGCGGTTCTTCGAGCTACCTCGCGGCTCTCCGAGCTACCTCGCGGATCTCTGGACTACCTCCCGGCGGTCAGCCGGTCACCAGGGTGAGGTCGTAGGCGTCGAGGATCTCGCCCACCGGCTGGAAGAACGTCGTGCCGCCGGACGTGCAGTCCCCGGAACCGCCGGACGTGACGCCCTGCGCCTGGTCGCCCGCCAGCAGCGAGCCGCCGGAGTCGCCCGGCTCCGCGCACACGTCGGTGCGGATGAGCCCGTCGACCGTGCCCTCGGCGTAGGAGACCGAGACGTCGAGCGCCTCGACGGTGCCGCAGTGCCAGCCCGACGTCGAGCCGGAGCGGCACACCTGGGCCCCCACCGGCGCCGGCTCGGCGCCCGCGACGGCGACCTGGCCGCCCGCCCAGTCGTTCACGGCACCGACCGGCGTGCTGCCGAGCCCCACCTGGACGTACCCGTAGTCGTCGCCGGGGAAGCTCGACCCGGCGAACGTGCCCGTGGGCTGCGACGTCGGGTCGCCCGCGGAGCCGCAGTGCCCCGCGGTGACGAAGCCGTCCGTGACGGCGAAGCCCACCGAGCAGCGCGACGCCCCGTTGATGTAGTACGCGTTGCCCCCGACGACGTCGTCGAGCACCCGTGGCCGCTCGGCGGTCGTGCGCACCGTGGCGGCGCCGCTCGGCACGCCCGCCGCGGCCAGCGCGTCGTCGACGTCCGCCCGGGCGTCCGCCCCTGCCAGCGTCTCGACCACGAGGGTGTTGTCCTGCACGTCCACGTGCCAGCCGGTCACGCCGACGGCCGCGGCGGCATCGTCGCCCAGGTCCGCGGCCCAGCCCTCGAGCTGGTCCAGCGAGTACCGGGCGTCCACCGCCCGACCGCCCGCGGCGCGCACGGCGGCCTCGACGGCACCGCCCGCGTCGCCCGTCGTGGCGACGAACAGCCGGTCGAGCTCGGGGTCGAGCCACGCGCCGGCGAAGTCGTCACCGAGCTTCTCCCGCAGCCGCTCCTGCGCGGCCGCGGCGTCGTCCTGGAAGTCCAGCCGTTCGACGGCGCGCTCCTTCGACACGCCGAGGTCGTCCGTCATGGCCCGCAGGAGCCCGGCCGGATATCGGTCCGCGCCCGCGACGTCGTCGTCGGGGTCCGGACCGGCGGCCTGGGCCGTCGCCGCGGTCGCCGCGAGCGTGAGCCCGGCAGCCGTGGCGGTCATCGTCCTGAAGGTCGTGCGTCTCATCGGAGAATCCCTTCCGTCAGGTACCGGACGGTTGCCCGGCGCACCACACGCTACGGGGGTGACCAGCCCGCGGCCAGGGCGCGTCCAGCCCGCCGCCGGGTGCACACTGATCCTTCGTGCACCCGATCCCGTGGCTGCGCCCGCACCGGGTGCCCGCGCCCTCCGCCTCGCCGGCGAGCCTGCGTCGCCGCCCGGTCCAGGTGGTCACCCTCGCCTTCCTCGCGACGATCGGCGCCGGCACGGCGCTGCTGAGCCTGCCGGTCAGCGCCACCGGGAGGAACGCGAGCTTCGTCGAGGCCCTGTTCACCGCGACGTCCGCGGCCTGCGTGACCGGCCTCGCCGTCGTCGACACCGAGACGTTCTGGACGCCGTTCGGGCAGGTCGTGATCCTGCTGCTCATCCAGGTGGGCGGCTTCGGCGTCATGACCCTCGCGTCGCTGCTCGGCCTGCTGCTGACCCGCCGCCTGGGGCTCAGCACCCGCCTGGTGGCGACCGAGTCGACCCGCTCGGTCGGGATGGGCGACGTCCGGCGCGTGCTGCTCGGCGTGCTGCGGTTCACCGTCGTCACCGAGCTGGTGGTGGCCGCGGTGCTCACGGCGCGGTTCGCCGCCGCCTACGACGAACCGCTCGGCCACGCCGTCTGGTCCGGCGTGTTCCACGCGGTGTCCGCGTTCAACAACGCGGGCTTCTCGATCTACAGCCAGAACCTCGTGCCGTTCGTCGCCGACCCGTGGGTGTGCCTGCCGATCTGCGCGGCGATCATCATCGGCGGCCTCGGCTTCCCGGTGCTGCTGGAGCTGTGGCGCCTGCACCGCACTCGCAGGACCGAGGACGGGCCGACCGATCTGCAGCGCCTGTCGCGCTGGAGCGTGCACACGCGGCTCACCGTGCTGATGACGGTGGTGCTGCTCGTGGTGGGCACGGTGTTCTTCCTCGCGGCCGAGTGGCGCAACCCCGGCACGTTCGGGCCCCTCGACCCGCCCGCGAAGGTGCTGGCCGCGTTCACACAGGCGGTGATGCCCCGCACCGCGGGCTTCAACTCCGTGGAACTGTCGCAGGCCAACAACGGCACGTGGTTCTTCACCGACATGCTGATGTTCATCGGCGCAGGGTCGGGAGGCACCGCCGGCGGCATCAAGGTGACGACGTTCGCCGTCCTCGCCGTCGCGATCTGGTCGGAGCTGCGGGGCGACCCCGACGCCACGCTCTGGGACCGGCGCCTGACACCGAGCACCCAGCGGCAGGCGCTCACCGTCGCGCTCGTCGGCGTCGCCGCCGTGGTGCTGCCCACCCTCGCGATCACGCTGTCCACCAGCCTGTTCACCCTGGACCAGGTGCTGTACGAGGTGGTCTCCGCGTTCAGCACCACCGGCCTGTCCACCGGCATCACCGCGGACATGCAGCCGTGGCACCAGCTCGTGCTCGTGGCCCTGATGTTCCTCGGCCGGCTCGGGCCCATCACGCTCGGCACCGGCCTCGCGATGCGCGACCGGCAGCGCCTGTACCGGCGCCCGGAGGCGGCCGTCGTCATCGGCTGACGCCCCCGCCACGCAGCGAGCGTGCTGGATCGATCCTCAGACGGCCGGTTCGAGGATCGATCCAGCACCGACGATTCCTCGCGTGTCAGCAGTTCGTCCCGGCGTACGTGCCGACGGCCTGCGCGGCCTCCTGGAACTCCGAGCCGGTCATGGCGGACATGGCGTCCTGCAGCTTCGTCATCGCCTCGGCGTCGGTGGGGTCCTCGGCCGCGGCGCTCAGGCCGTCCGTCGCGGTGCGGAACGACGTGGTCAGCGCCTCCCAGTCGTCGGCGATCTCCGCGGGCGGCTCGCCGACGCTCTCGAGCGTGGTGGTGAGGTCCTCGAGCTTGTCGACCGTGGGCTGCAGGTCGGACGGGTCGACGTCGCCCATCGCGGAGGACGCCTCGGTGAGGGCCTGGACGGCGCCGCACACGTCGCCGCCGGCCGCCTCGTCGGCCGGGGCCTCCTCCTCGGCCGGGCTCTCCTCGGGCGCCTGCTCCTCGGCGGCGGGCGTGCCCTCACCGGAGCCGGACCCCGAGTCGCCGGAGCCGCTGCAGGCGGCGAGGCCGAGGGAGAGCAGGGCGGCGGCGGCCACGGCGGTGGCACGGGTCATCGTCAGTCGGTTGCGCATGGGGACCATCGTGACCGACGGGCGCCGCTCCTGCGCCCCGGCGCGACGGGGAGTTCTCCCCATGTGGCACGGCCCACGCCCGGCAGGCCCCCGGGCGGCGCCGTCAGTCGGCGGGGCGGAGGAAGCCGTCGCGCACCAGGCCGCGGACGGCGGGGAACAGCTCGGCCCGCAGGTCGTCGGCGGGGACGTCGAGCAGCGCGCCCAGCGCCCCGACGATCTGCCCGACGGCGAGCTCGCCGTCGCACACCCCGACGAACGCCGCGAGGCCGGTGGAGGCGTGCACCCCGCGACCCAGCCCGTCGCCCTGCCGGATCACGACGACGTTCGGGTCCGCCTGCCCGGGCGTGTGGAACCGCTCCTCGGTGACGTCGTCCGCGACCACGAGGTGGGCGCCGGCGAGCGCCGCGTCGTCGCGCGCCTCGAGCCAGTCGTGCGCCGCGAGCGACGCCGCGACGTGCGCGCCGAGCGGCTGGTGCACGGAGCCGGTGTGCTCCTCGAGGCGGCGCAGCGTCGGCCGCGCGCCGCCCGTGGGCCGGCGGAGGGTGACGATCCCGAAGCCCACGGCCTCCACGTCGCGGGACGCGAAGTCGTCCAGCCACGCGCCGTACGCGGCGGCCCAGGCGCCCGGCTCGCGCTCCGGGGTGGTGCCGCCGTCGCGGATCCACGTCTCGGCGTACTCCGCCGGGTCGAGCACCTCGCGCTGGATCACCCAGCCGTCCAGGCCGGCGGCGTCGAGCCACGCGCCCACGCGCTCGTCCCACGGCTCGCCGCGCCGGTGCTCCCAGTTGCCCAGCAGCTGCGCGACACCGCCGGGCGCGAGCACGCCGCCGACGTCACGCACCAGGTCCCGCACCAGGTCGTCGCCCGAGCGGCCGCCGTCGCGGTACTCGTAGTCGCCCAGCGCCTCCGCCACCGCGGCGCCCGCCGCGCCGGCGTGCGGGGTGATGACGAACGGCGGGTTGGAGACGACCAGGTCGAAGCTCTCCCCCGCCACCGGGTCCAGCATCGACCCGTGCCGCAGCGCGACGTCGACCCCCGCCGCCGGGGTGTTGAGCGCGAGGTTGAACCGGGCGAAGCCCAGCGCGCGCCGGGACAGGTCGGTCGCCACGACGTGCCGGGCGTGCCGCGCGGCGTGCAGCGCCTGGATGCCGCAGCCCGTGCCCAGGTCGAGCACGCGGCCCACCGGCGTGCGCGCCGTGACCTGGGCGAGCGTCGTGGACGCGCCGCCGGCGCCCAGCACGTGGTCCGTCGCGAGCCGACCGCCCGTGGCCAGCTCGGCGAGGTCGCTCGCCAGCCACCACGACGCCTCCCCGCCCGCGTCGACGGCGGCGTACGGGCGCAGGTCGACGACGGCGCGCACGGCGTCGTCGTCACCCTCACCCGCCGCGGCCACCAGCCCCAGGTGGGCGGCACCGGCGGTGCCGAGGCCGGGCAGCGCCCGGTCGAGCGCCCCGCGCGGCACCTCGTCGGCCAGCAGGAACAGCCGGGCGAGCACGGCGCGTGGCTCGTGCGCGGGCCCGACGTCCGCGAGCGCGCGGCGGGCCGGCACGGTCTGCTCGCGGTGCAGCGCCGCGGACGCGACCTCGCCCAGCGCCTCGCCGACGCCGTCGACGGTGTAGCCCGCCGCCGTCAGGTCCGACCGCAGCGCGTCGACCAGTGACCCGGCGTGCCCCGCCGCGCCGGGCACGGGCGCCGAGACAGTCGTGGAGGCAGGCGTCGGGGCGAGGCCGTCCGTCGTCATCGGCCCGCGCACTCGGTCGACAGGAACGTGGTGATGTCCTTGGCGGCCGTCGTGGCGTCGGCCGTGTCGTCCGCGGTGATCGCGCCGGCCATCGCGGAGCTCACGGCGTTCGCGTCGTCCGCGTCGACGCCCTCGAACGCCGTGACGGCGCTGTCGAGGTAGTCCGCCATCGCGCCCCAGGGCTCCGCCACGCCCTCCGGCGGCTCGGCGTCGGCCATCGCGGTGTCCGCGGTGCGGAAGCTCTGCACCAGCGCGCGCGGGTGCTCCGGGCTGAGGTCGACGAGCGCGCGGTTGGTCGTGGACCAGGCCTGCTGCAGCCCGGCGCACGTCTCGCGGTCGAGGCCCTCGCCGTCCGTCGCGTCCGCGCTCGGGTCGGGCGACGCCTCCGGGTCCGACGCCGCGTCCTTCGACCGGCTCGGCTCGCCCTCGACGCCCATCGCGAGGTCGCCGGGGATCGAGACCGCCGGGGCGGGCTCCGCGACCGGCTCCTCGCCGCCGTCGGACTGCCCGCAGCCGGCCAGCGCGGCCCCGGTCACGAGCATCCCCACGACGACGACCGGGAGGTGGCGGGGCAGGAGGCGGGCGGGGCGCATCCCCCTATGGTGCGTCACCGCCCGCGCGCGCGGAAATCTCCGCTCAGTCGGCGGGCGCGTCGTCCAGGGTGTCGTCCAGGGTGTCGTCCGGGGTGTCGTCCGACGTGTCGTCCGGGGTCTCGTCAGGCGCGTCGGTCGCGCCGCAATCGTCCTTGAGGAAGGTCGTGACGCGGTTCGACGCCGCCGTCATCGCCGGGGTGTCGAGCTCCGCCAGGGCCTCGGCGACGGCCGTCGCGACCTCGCCCTCGCCGGCCGCCTCGATCTCGTCGGCGACCGCGCCGACGTAGGTCGCCACGGTGAGCCAGTCGTCACGCACCTCCGTGGGCGGACGGACCTCGGCGAGGGCGTCGCGGGCACCCACGAAGCCGCGCCGCAGGGTGGCCGGGTCGTCGGCCGTCATCTCGACCTGGAGGGACGCCGACCGCGACCACGCGGCCTGCACCACCGGGCACTCGTCGGGCGGGCCGGCCGCGAGGACCGCCTCGGCGGGGGCGCCGGCGTCCGCCACGAAGCCGGACGCCACCCCGACCCCCATGCCCAGGAGCAGCGCGACGGCGCCGGCGGCCGCGAACGACGAGCGGCGACGCCAGATCCCCGGCACCGGTCGCCTCAGGCGACCGACCACGCCGCGCGAGGCGCCACCGGCGCGTCTCGTGCTGGCCCTCATGCTGCCGAAGGCTACCGGGAGAGCGCACGACGCCGGAACGTCGCCGCAGGTGGGAGCATGCGGCTTGACCCGTGGCGGGCGTTCGGCCAGATTACGCGCGTGACCTCTACCACGCCCGGCCTGTGGGTGCATCCCGAGAATGACCCGCGAGCGACGGGCGTCGACCCGGTCGGCGAGAAGGAGACCCTCTGGGAATACCTCTGCCGCTACCGCATGACGCTGGTCATGAAGTGCGAGGGCCTCGACGCCTCGCAGCTCGCGCGCCGTGCCGTGCCGCCGTCGACGCTCTCGCTGCTCGGGCTCGTCCGGCACCTCGCGAACGTCGAGCACCACTGGTTCCGGCGGGTGCTGGAGGGCCTCGACGAGCGCGGCCCGTTCGAGCTGCCCGGCTACCCCGACGTCGACTTCGACGGCGCCCTCCCGGACGCGACCTGCGTCGACGAGGCGTGGGACGCCTGGCACCGCGCCGTCGAGGCCGCGGACGACTGCTTCGCCGGCGAGGACCTGAGCCGCGAGGTGCCCTACGACGGCGGCACCGTCGAGGCCCGCGACGTGCTGCTGCACGTGCTCGAGGAGTACGCCCGGCACATGGGCCACGTGGACCTGCTGCGCGAGTGCATCGACGGGCGCACGGGGCTCTAGCCCCGCGCCCCACCCCGCGCCCCGACCCCGCGCGGCCGCGTAGCGTGCCGACCATGGCGGGTGTGCGGAGCTTCCTCAGCGGCGTCCTGGTCCTGCTCGCGGTGCTGGCGGCGGTGGTCACCGTGCCCGCGCGGTACGTCGAGGGCACCCTGCTGGACACGGACGCGTACGTCGCGGCGACGGCGCCGCTCGCGGAGGAGATCACCACGCAGGACGCGGTGGCCGAGGCGCTGACCGGCACCGTGGTCGACCAGATCGACTCGGGGGTGCTCGCCGGGGCGCTGCGCCCGGTGATCGGCGAGGTGGCCGACGTCTTCGTGCGCTCGGACACCTTCCCGCCCGCCTGGGAGGAGGCCAGCCGGCAGGGGCACGCCGCGACGGTGGCGGTGCTGCGCGACGAGAGCGACGTCGTCGACGCCGCCGACGGCGTGGTGACCCTCCCCCTCGACCCGTTCCTGGAGGCGGTCGCGCAGGCGCTGCGCGACCGCGGGCTGCCCGTCCCCGAAGGCTTCGCGACGACCGGCGCCGACGTCGTCCTGTACGCGTCCGACGACCTCGCCACCGCCCAGTCGGCCGTCGCCGTGCTGGACCGGTGGACCCCGTGGGCGCTGCCGGCGACGGTGCTGCTCGCCGTCCTGGCCGCCCTCGTCGCCCGGCCCGGACGACGCCTGCGCACGGTCGCGGTGACCGGGGTGCTGACCGCCGTCGCGATGCTCGTGCTCCTCGTGCTGCTGCCGGAGGCCGTGCAGGCGGTCTTCGCCGGGCTCGACGTCGGCGCAGCGGGACGCCAGGTGCTCGACGACACCGTCGACGCGCTGCTGGTGCCGCTGCGCACCCGGCTCTGGTGGGCGTTCGGGGTCGCCGCGGCCGTGGGGGTCGGCGCGGGGGTCACGGCCGGCGTGCTGCGCCGCGGGCGCGCGTCCTGATCCTGCGGCACGGCCCTGCCGCCCGGGCGTCGGCCCGGGCGGCAGGGCAGGTCGAACGCCTGGTCAGGCGTCCGAGGTGGCCCAGAAGAGGGCCTGCGCCGCCTGGCCCAGGCCGCCCTTCGGGTGGGTGCGGAAGAACACCGACGTGCCGAACACGACGGCCCGCGCGCCCGACTCCGCCTCGCCCGAGACCACCGCGGCGTGCCCTGCCGCCGCGTCGGGGCCGTCCGACCCCGCGCCGGACGGCGTCCAGTGCCCGGCGAGGAACGGCCGGTCCGCGTCGTAGGACTGCTCGGCCGTGGTGCCCTCGCCCAGGTCGGTGAACCAGGTCGCCGGATAGACGAACGCCTGGTCCTGGGGGTGCGCGGACAGGAACGACGAGCGCGCGGTGTTGACGTCGACGATCCCGTTGCCCGACCGGTTGCCCGTGACGGCCGAGCCCTCCACGAGCCCGTACGTCTCGGCCACGGCGAACGCGGCCGCCGTGCGACCCACGACCGAGCCGCCGTCGTCCACCCAGCCCTGCACCGCCTCCCGGCCGGCGCTGCCGGCGGGCAGCGTCAGCGACGACCCGACCCAGAGCACGTCGGCGTCCTCGAGGCCCGTCGTCCCGGTCGCCGCGCCGGCCTCGATGCCGGCCGCGGTGACCCGGACCAGGTCGTCGAAGCCGAGCTCGGTCAGGGACAGCAGGTCGTCCTGGCTGCCCGCGTAGGCGACCGTGAGGTCGTCGAGCTCCGCCGCCTCGTCGAGCCGGCGCAGCTCCTGCCGCGTCGCGGCCTCGAACGGGACGTCGTGCTCGCGCGCGACCTCCCGGACGGTCCGGCCGTCCCCGCGCCCGACGACGGCGCGCCCGTCGTCCAGGAGCCAGACCGGGACGTCCTCCTCGAGCAGCGCGTTGAGGGCGCGGTAGTCCTCGACGCCCGCGACGTCGAACGCGACGTGCCGCGCCCCGTGCGGCACGCGGGCGTCCGACGGCTCGCCGCGCAGCGGGACGACCTTCCCGACCGGCCGGTCCGTGGTCGACCCGACGCTGTCGACCGTCGCGCCCCACAGGGACGACAGGCTCCACGCCGAGATGTTGTACATCGACGGCACCTTCGCCGAGATGTCGGTGCCGAGGTCGAGCAGGGCGTTCGCCAGGCCGCGCAGCGGCTGGTGCAGGTCGACGACGAACGAGCCGCGCGGGTAGGTGGTGCCGCCGACGCGGGTGGCGCGCGTCAGCGTGCCGACCTCGATGCCGTGGAACAGGAGCTGGTCCACCAGCGCCTCGGCGTCGGCGGCGGACCGCTGCCCGTCGCCGACCGGGATCACGTAGGCGCGCGGCAGGTCGACCGGGTCCTGGTCGTCGACCACGTCCCAGTGCTGCTTCCATTCGTCCGGCCCGGGCACGGCCGCCACGTCGTCGACCGTCAGCGCGTCCTTCGGCTCCCCCGCGACGCCCCGGCGGAACGCCTCGATCTGGTCGTCCAGCATGGCGTCGTGGTGCCCGGCCACGTAGTCGATCATCGAGGTCATCGTCTGCTTCGCCACCGCCGTGTTGATCACGGCGTCCTCGGGCGTGGTGGCCGGGCCGGTGCGGCCCTTCGGCAGCTCGACGGTGCTGGTCGTGGCGCCGTGGAACGCGGCGTACTGCGCGGTGAAGATCGGCGGGTAGTCGTCCCACCCGGACGGGGTGTCGCGGTACGGGATCTTGATGAAGCCGGTGTTCTCGTCGACCGCCTCGTCCGTGGCCGGGTCGTAGTAGGTGTTCCCGGGGATCTGCGCGGCGACCACGTCGTCCTCCACCTGGCGCGCGATCGCGTACCCATGGGGGATGAACAGGTCGTACTCGTAGTTCTCGCCGTGCGGCGGCCCGCACGGCTCCACCTGCAGCACGTCGGTGTAGCCGTGGAAGTCGGCCGCGTAGAGCGGCTGCAGCGCCTGCGCGGTCGCGACGAACGACCGCGACTCCGGCGTCGCCCCGGTGATCATGTCGCGGTTCGCGTCGAGGCTCAGGCTCGTGGCCCGGGTGCCCAGGGTGCGCCCGTCGGGGTTGAGCGTCAGCGAGAAGTACAGCCGGTGGTCCTCGAGCAGGGCCGCGGTGGCCGGGTCGTCGGACGTCGCCAGCTCGTCGATGACCTGCATCGCGGCGTCGGTGCCCTCCCACTCGTTGCCGTGGATGTTGGCGCTGATCCACAGCGGCGTCTTGTAGCCCTCGGCGAGGCGGCGGTCGGCCGCGGCCCGCTCCGGGGACGTGCGGATCTCCTCCCGCCACCCGGTCTGCCGCGCGGTCTCGCGGCGGGACTCCGGCGCCGTCACGGTCACCAGGTACAGGTCGCGGCCCGCCGTGGACCGACCCACCACCTGGGTCGAGACCCGGTCGCTCGAGTCCATGAAGGCCGTCAGCCGCGGGGCGATCTCGGCGTAGCTGATCGTGCCGTTGAGGTCGGTCGCGTCGTCGTCCGCCGGCGGGTACACGGTGAGGTCGGGCTGGGACGGGTAGGCGCGGGGCATGTCGATCGCGCCGCCGGTCGTCCCGCCGCCGTGGCCGGGCCCGGAGCGTTGTGCCGTGCGCGCCAGCTCGGCGAACGACGCCGCGCCGGCGGCAGGTGCGTCCCGCTCGGGCCCGCGGCCTTGGCGGTCCTGCCGGTCGTCGGCGGCCGCGGCGGTCACGAACGTCGTCGCCAGGAGGGTGAGGGTGCCGAGCACCGCGACGGTGCGTGGGAGCTTCATGGGTCTCCTTCTTCTCGTCGGCGGCGTGGACTCCGTCGTCCCGCCAGGGGCCGGCGCCGAGCGCCGTCCCCGGCCCAGCATGTCGCGACCCGGGAGCTTCGGCACGGCCGGAAACACGACGTTCACGGGGGAACGACGACCGACCGGGGACCATCCGGGACTATCCCCTTGCGTGCGCGTCGTCGGGGGGAGTCGGATGTCGCCATGACAGATCCCGCGACGACGCCCGAGGCACGCCGGTTCCCCGACCTGTGGGTGGACCCCGAGGACGACCCCCGCCAGCAGTGGGCCGACCCGGTCGGCGAGCTGGAGACCCACTGGTCCTACCTGCGGTCCTACCGCGCCACGATCGAGATGAAGTGCGAAGGGCTCGACGCCGAGCAGCTCGCCCGCCGCTCCGTGCCGCCGTCGACCCTGTCGCTGCTGGGGCTGGTGCGCCACCTGGCCAAGGTGGAGCATTCCTGGTCCCGCCGCGTCCTGCAGGGCGCGATGGACCTGCCGAAGCTCTACGTCGCCGACGGCGGCCCGGACTGGGACTTCGACGGCGCGGTCGCGGACCCTGAGATCGTCGCGGAGGCGTGGACCTCCTGGCGGCGCGAGACGGCGGCCGCCGACGCGTGGCTCGCCACCCAGACCGACGCGGACATGGGGCGGGTCGTGCCGTTCGACGGCACCAGCTCGACGGTGCGCGACATCCTCGAGCACCTCGTCGAGGAGTACGCCCGCCACGCCGGGCACGCCGACCTGCTGCGCGAGTGCATCGACGGCCGCACCGGCCAGTGACCCCGGCCGCCGGTCGATCCTGTCGAGCCTGTCGAGCCTGTCGAGACCCTGCCGCGGGTCTCGACAGGCTCGGCCACCGGGCCGCTACGTCGCGGGGACGCTCGCCGTCTCGTCCGCCTGCTCGCGGTCCACGCGCGCCGCGCGGAGGCGGGACATGATGACGGCGCCGAAGGCGATGCCCGCCGCGACGACGGCGATGACGATGCGCACCGCCTGGTTCGCGTCGGCCGGCACGCTCAGCATCACCACGGCGGGCGCGATGAGCACCGACACCAGGTTCATCACCTTGATGAGCGGGTTGATCGCGGGGCCGGCGGTGTCCTTGAACGGGTCGCCGACCGTGTCGCCGATGACGGTGGCGGCGTGCGCCTCGGAACCCTTGCCGCCGTAGGCGCCGTCCTCGACGATCTTCTTCGCGTTGTCCCAGGCGCCGCCCGAGTTGGCGAGGAAGACGGCCATGAGGACGCCGGCGCCGATCGCGCCCCCGAGGAACCCGGCCAGCGGCCCGACCCCGAGCCCGAACCCGACCGCGATGGGCGCGAACGCCGCCAGCAGGCCGGGGGTGGCGAGCTCGCGCAGCGAGTCGCGGGTGCAGATGTCCACGACGCGGCCGTACTCGGGCCGCTCCTCGTAGGTCATGATCCCGGGGTGCTCGCGGAACTGGCGGCGCACCTCGAAGACGATCGCGCCCGCCGCGCGGGTCACGGCGTCGATGGCGAGGCCGGAGAAGAGGAACACCGTGGCGGCGCCGAGGATCACGCCCACGAGCGTCACGGGCGACACGATCTCGAAGCTGAGCATGGCCGGGACCAGGCCCGCGCCCACCTCCGTGACGTCGGCCAGCGCCGTCGACACGGCGTCGGCGTACGAGCCGAAGAGCGCGGTCGCGGCGAGCACCGCCGTCGCGATCGCGATGCCCTTGGTGATCGCCTTGGTCGTGTTGCCCACCGCGTCGAGGTCCGTGAGGATCTGCGCGGCCTCGTCGTCGACGTCGCCGGACATCTCGGCGATGCCCTGCGCGTTGTCGCTCACCGGCCCGAATGTGTCCATCGCGACGATGACGCCGACGGTCGTGAGCAGCCCGCAGCCCGCGAGCGCCACGAGGAACAGGGACAGCCAGAGCGAGCCGCCAGCGAGCAGGAAGACGCCGCAGATCGCGGCGGCGATGACGCCCGCGGTGTAGACGGCGGACTCGAAGCCCACCCCGATGCCGGACAGCACCACGGTGGCCGCGCCGGTGCGCGACGTCGCCGCGACGTGCAGCGTCGGCTTCGACGTCGTGCCGGTGAAGTAGCCGGTGATCCACAGGATGATCCCGGCGAGCACGACGCCGATGATGACGGCCAGCGACGCGACGACGCGCGGGTCGGCGGTGACCTCGCCGAGCTCGGCGGTGCCGGACAGGTCGGCGAACGACGACGGCAGGTAGACGAACGCGGCGACCGCGGCCAGCAGGGCCCCGACGACGGCGGACAGGTAGAAGCCACGGTTGATGGCCTTGAGGCCGTTCTCGCTGCCCCGCACGCGGGTGACGAGCACGCCCAGCAGCGCGACGAACGCGCCGACGGCGGTGACGATCAGCGGGAAGACGAGGCCCTGCTCCCCCATCACGGCCTTGCCGAGGATGAGGGCGGCGACCAGGGTGACGGCGTACGACTCGAAGAGGTCGGCGGCCATGCCGGCGCAGTCGCCCACGTTGTCGCCCACGTTGTCCGCGATGGTGGCGGCGTTGCGCGGGTCGTCCTCGGGGATGCCCTGCTCGACCTTGCCGACCAGGTCGGCGCCGACGTCGGCCGCCTTGGTGAAGATGCCGCCGCCGACCCGCATGAACATGGCCAGCAGCGCGGCGCCGAAGCCGAAGCCCTCCAGCACGGCCGGTGCCTCCGTGCGGTACACGAGCACGACGAGCGCCGCCCCCAGCAGCCCGAGCCCCACCACGGACATGCCCACGACGCCGCCGGTGCGGAACGCGATCCGTGCACCCTCCGCACGCCCGTCGGGGCGGGTCGAGGCTGCGGCCACCCGCACGTTGGCGCGCACGGCGAGCCACATGCCCAGGTACCCGATGGCGGCGGAGAACGCCGCACCGAAGAGGAACGCGATCGACCGCCCGACCCGGACCCCGCCGTCGCCGGGCAGCGCGAAGAGCAGCAGGAAGACCGCCCCCGCGAACAGGGCCAGCGTGCGGAACTGGCGGTTGAGGTAGGCGGAGGCCCCCTCCTGGACGCCCCGCCCGATCTCCTGCATGCCGGGCGTGCCCTCGGGGGCGGCGAGCACCTGCCGCCGCAGGGTGGCCGCACACACGAGCGCGGCCAGCCCGATGACGGCGATGACCGCGACGATCGTGATGCTGCTGGAACCGAACGTGAGCATCCGTCCTCCTTGACGTGCTTCCTCGACCCGGCGGGACGGCGGTGACCGCCCGTCGGTAAGGTCCCGCCGTCGCCGTTGACGGCGGGATGCGGGGAGTCTACCCACATGTGACGGCCGTCACGAACCACCGTGGAATCCTGGCCCCAACGTTTCCCGTCCGCCGGCCGTCCAAGCGGGTGACGACGGCACGGGAGGGACTGGTGGGTCGACGATGAGTCGCTGGGAGGACGAGCTCGCCGAGCTCGCACGGGCACGGGGCCGCGCCCTGGTGGGGTACGCCTACGTGCTGTGCGGGGACCAAAGGCTCGCGGAGGACCTGGTGCAGGACGCGCTCGTCAAGGTGTTCGCGCGGCTGCGCCGCGGCACCTCCGGGGAGGCGCGGGGCGGCGCGGGCGTGCACCCGCTGGACGGCGGCGGGACGAGCGAGGCGTACGTGCGGCGCGCGATCCTCACGCTCTTCCTCGACGAGCACCGGCGCACGAAGCGCTGGGCGGCGGCGCGGCCGCTCGTGGCCACCGCCGACCGGACCCGCGGCGCGGCCTCGGGCGCGACGGCGCGTGCGGACGTCGCCGCCGCGCTCGGTCGCCTGGCCCCGCGCGAGCGGGCGTGCGTCGTCCTGCGCTACCTCGAGGACCTCACCGTGCCGCAGGTGGCCGAAGCGCTCGGCCTCGCGCAGGGCACCGTCAAGCGCTACCTCGCCGACGCGACGGCGACGCTGCGCGACGTGCTGCGGGTCGCCGACGACGGGACCGGGCGCACCACCACCACGACCACGGGACGGAGGGCCGGACGATGAGCACGAACCGCGCGCGGGACGACTGGGCGGACGCCCGCACCGACGAGGCGCTGCGCCGCGAGCTGGACGCCCTCGCCGGCCTGGGCGCGTCGGCCTCGGGCCTCGACGACGCGCTGGGATCGGTGCGCCACCGGGTGCGACGACGGCGCACCGCCAAGCAGGCCGGCATCGGCGCCACCGTGCTCACCGTCGCCGCCGGGCTGGCGCTGGGCGGCGCCGCGCTGCTGCCCGACGCGCCGCAGCCCCTGCCCGGCCCGGCGACCAGCCCGACGCCCACGCCGTCGCCCTCGGGCGAACCCTCCCCGGACACGGACACGGGGACCGCCTCCCCGCCCGAGACTGCGGGCACCGCGACGGGCTACCAGCCGGCGTGGCTCGAGGGCACCGACCTGGAGTGCGGCATGCGGTTCGACGACCTGCCGGTGAACACCGACGGCCGCCGGCTCGAGCTCCTCGGGGAGCCCGCGCTCGAGGACGACACCAGCGCCGACGGCACCGAGACCGTCCGGACCTGGCGCGCACCCACCCGGCTGACGGTCGAGCGGGCGGCCGACGCCGGGCGCCGGGTGAGCGCCCCCACGCTGCTGTGGCAGCTGGGTGCCCGTGTCGTCGACGTCGGTATCGACACCACCGAGCCGGGGATGGACCAGGTGGGCGACGCGCCCGCCGCACGTGACGCCGAGGACACGCCGCTCAGCACCTGCGATCCCGACCCCCGCACGGTGGACGGTGTCACGACCGACGAGTTCCGGACCGTGCTCGGCGGCGGGACGTACCAGGTGCGCGCGTTCGTACAGCTGTGGTCGCCCGACCTCACGGACGTCGAGCTCGTCCTGTCCGACCCGGTGACCGTCACGCTCGAGGACCCGGTCGCCGGGGCGGGAACCGCGCGCGCCCCCGCAGGGACGTCGGACGCGAGCGGCCCGGAGTGCTCGGCCCGCGGGCTCGACCTGCCGGACCCGGACGTCGCGGGGCTTCCGGAGGCGACGCAGGTCACCGTGGTCTCGCTGTTCGACGCCGCTCGTGCGTGCGACGACGAGCGGCTGATCGAGCTCGCCGAGGCGCCCCGGCGGGTCGACGAGAACTGGGGCGCGCGTTCGCCGCGCGAGCTCCTCGAGCTGCCGGGGGCGGAGGAGACGGAGGACGTGTACGCGATCCTCGCGCGGCTGCTGTCGGGGACGCGGGTGTGCGCCGTCGAGCCGGTCGGCGACGACGGCGTCCAGCGCGCGTACGGCTGGCCGCGCATGTCCATGGGCGGCGGCTGCCCCTCGGCCGAGGCCGACTGGCAGGCGGCGGTGGGCGCCGGCGCGATCACGCGGCAGGAGTCCGACACGATGCGCGCGGCGGGACCGGACGGGTACGAGGGGTGGCGGCTGACCGTCGACGGGGACGGCAGGTGGATGCAGCTCGTCGACGGCTGGCTGGGGCCGCGCGGCGACTGAGCGGCCCGCCGCGCGCTCCGGTCACGTGGAAAGATGACGGTCATGCCCGACGTCGTCCCCGCAGCCGCCCGCGCCCACACCGAGGACCTGGGGGCGTTCGTCTCCGCCTCGCCGTCGTCGTACCACGCCGCGCAGGAGGTGGCCCGCCGCGCGGAGGCCGCCGGCTACGTCCGGCTGGACGAGACGTCCGCGTGGGACGTCGTGCCGGGCGGGCGCTACGTCGTCGTCCGCGACGGCTCGGCGATCGCCGTCGCGGTGCCGCCGACCGCGGGCGCGACGACGTCGTTCACCATCCTCGGGACGCACACCGACTCCACCGGGTTCAAGCTCAAGCCGAAGCCGACCACCGGCCGCGACGGCTGGGTGCAGGCCGGCGTCGAGGTGTACGGCGGCCCGCTGCTCAACTCGTGGCTGGACCGCGAGGTGGAGCTCGCCGGCCGCCTCGTCACCTCCGACGGCACGGAGCACCTGGTGCGCACCGGACCGATCGCGCGCATCCCGCAGCTCGCGATCCACCTGGACCGCTCCGCGAACGAGGGGCTGACGCTCGACAAGCAGCGGCACACGCAGCCCGTCGTCGGGCTCGGCGACGTGTCGCAGGCCGACGTGCTGGCGGAGCTCGCCGCCGCGGCCGACGCGAGCATCGCCGCGTCCGACGTGCTCGGCTACGACGTCGTCCTGGCCGAGACGCAGCCCCCGCGCGCGTTCGGCATCGGCGAGGCGCTGTGGGCGTCGCCCCGCCTGGACAACCAGCTCTCGACGCACGCGGCGATCACGGCGCTGCTCGGCGTCGCGCCGGAGGACCTCACGGGGATCGGCATCGTCGCGGCGTTCGACCACGAGGAGATCGGCTCGGGCTCGCGCTCGGGCGCGGCCGGCCCGTTCCTGGAGGACGTGCTGCGGCGCGTGTCGGCCGGGCTGGGCGCCTCGGAGGACGAGCGGGCACGGGCGTTCGCGGCGTCGCTGTGCGTGTCGTCCGACGTCGGCCACGCGGTGCACCCGAACTACCCGGAGCGGCACGACCCGGCGAACCACCCGCACGCGGGCGGCGGCCCGATCCTCAAGATCAACGCCAACCAGCGCTACGCGACGGACGCGCACGGGGCCGCCCGCTGGCAGGCCGCGTGCGCCACGGCCGGGGTGCCCAGCCAGGAGTTCGTCTCGAACAACACGGTGCCCTGCGGCTCCACGACCGGGCCGATCACCGCGACGCGCCTCGGCATCCGTGTCGTCGACGTCGGCGCCGCCATCCTGTCGATGCACTCGGCGCGCGAGCTCACCGCCGTCGTCGACCCCTGGTACCTGTCCCGCGCGATGCAGGCGGTCCTCGCCGGCTGACCCCCCGTCGCGGTGAGGGCCGTCAGCGCAGGCCGAGCTTGCGGGTGCAGTGCGGCCACTGCCCCCAGCCGGCGCGGTCCTGCAGGATCTGCGCGCGCTTGGTCTGCTCGGACTTGCCGTGGCGGTGCGGCAGGCCCTTGCCGCCGACGGCGTGCCAGGTGCGGCCGGTGAACTGGTACATGCCGTAGAACCCGTTGCCCGTGTTGGTGCGCGGGTTGCCACCCGACTCGCAGCGCGCGAGCTGGCCCCACACGTTGCGCTTCGTGATGCGGCTGGTGGAGATCCAGCCCGTCCTGCCGCCGGGCACGCGCACCTTGACACGGTTGGTGTCGCGGCCGGTGGTGCGGGCCAGGACGGTGACCTTGGTACCGAGGCGCGCCTTGGTGACCTTCGTCGAGCGCGAGCCGATGTCCTTGGTCAGCGTGACCTTCCCCTTGGTGTAGCGGGTGCCGGACACGTCCTTGAGCTTGGTCGCCGTGACGGCCTTCTTGGACACCCAGCCGACCTTGCCGGCGGGCGTGCGCACCTGGAGGCGGTGTGTGCCGCGGTCGAGGACGCGAAGCCGCGTGCCGTCGTCGGGCCGGGCGACGGTCCGGGACCTGCTGGACGGGGTCTTCGTCAGGGGGGCCTTGTTCCACTTCACCCAGCGGACGCCGCCACCGCCGGCGGCGGTGCGCACGGACTGCGTGACGGCGGACGCGGGGGCCGCGGAGGCGGGGCTCGCAGCGGCCGCGGCCGGCACCACCATGGCGGAGGTGACGAGCGCGCCGGCGACTGCGGCCACGACGGAACGACGGGGGGTGGATCGAGGCATGCGTACCAGGGAACGATGTCACGATCGGATAACAAAACCCGTTCGGGAATGCTCACGCCCTCTTCACCGGATGCGGACGCCATCCCGGGTCAAACGGCGACATCACGCCACTACCGCACGCTTCGCCCATGGGCTGACATGCCCGAACTGCGCCTCAGGCGCGGCGGCGACGGCGCACGAGCAGCAGTGCGGCCCCCGCGCCGAGCAGCGCGGCCGCGGCGACGACCAGCCCTGCCACGGTCGCGCCCGTGCGCGGCAGCTGCGCGACGGCGTCCGTCGTCCCGTCGGCCTGGTCCCCCGCCAGCGCGACCGCCTGCTCCGGGGCGTCGGCGTCGACCAGCGGCAGCGCGCCGCCCGCGACGTCGTGCGACGACCCCGTCGCCTGGGGGCGTGACGCCGAGGGCTCGTCCGCGGGCGCGGGCTGCGTGTCGTCATCGGACGCGGCGCCCGGCGTCTCGGGCTCGCCGCCGGGGACGGCCGGCTCCTCGGTCGTGTCCTCCCGCGGGGGCGTGACCGGGGACGGGGTCTCGGGCGCGGGTGTCTCGACGTCGGGCGTGGACGGCGTCCCCGTCGCCGGGGGCGTCGAGGGCTCGGGGGCCTCGGACGGCTCGGGGACCGACCCGGTGGCCGGTGTGCACACCGGCTCCTGCCCACCCTCGCCGAAGTGCTCGTTGTAGCCCTCGACCTGGACCCAGGTGATGCACAGCTCGGCGGGGACCTCGCCGAGCACCGCGGACCACGGCAGGAACTGCTTCCCGACGTACGCCCCCGAGGGCCTCTGGTTGAGGGTCTCGAAGTGGATGCCGGCGCCCTGCTGTCCCGCCCCTGGCGTCGTGTACCGGATGTTGACGTGCCCGCCGTCGCGGAAGGCGTCGCCCGCGGGCAGGGTGAGCCCGTCCGCCGTGACCTGGTAGGGCGGCTCGTCGTCGGAGCCGCCGGCGGCAGCCGGCCCGGCGGAGATCAGGAGGAGGGCGGCGGCGGTCGCCGCGACGGTGGCATGGCGCATGAAGGGGTCCTTCGTCGGAGTCGGGGGTGCGGCCGGGCCCCGGGAGACGGAGCGGCCTGCAGCCGAAAGATCCTAGGGTCGATCCGTCGGGGAAATGCGTCTTTCGCATGATTTCAGCCTGATGTCGGGACAAACTTCACCCTCCTGCCGTGCGTCCGTCGGCACGACCGCGCGCCCTGCGCGCGGTGCGAGACTGTCGCCCGTGCCCGCCGCCCCCGACCTCGAGCCCGAGCAGCACCCGCTGCTCGACGTGCTCACCGCGCACGGCGCGCGGGCGGACCGGCTCACGCACGTGCGCACCTTCCCCGCGCGCGCCGGGGTGACGTCGGACTGGCCGGCCTGGGCGGACCCGGGCGTGGTCGCCGGCTACCGCACGCTCGGTGTCGACCGCCCCTGGGCGCACCAGGTCGAGGCCGCCGACGCCGCCCGGTCCGGGCGGCACGTCGCGCTCGCGACGTCGACCGGCTCGGGCAAGTCCCTCGCCTTCTGGCTGCCCGCGCTCACGGCGGTGCGCGGGGCCGAGCCCGCCACCGTGCTCTACCTCTCCCCCACCAAGGCGCTGGCGGCCGACCAGCTCGCGGGCCTGGAGCGGCTGGTCGCGGGGATGCCCGGGACGCGCCCCCGCGTGGCGACCTGCGACGGCGACACCCCCACGGAGGAGCGTCGTTGGGTGACCGAGCACGCCGACGTCGTGCTCACCAACCCCGACTTCCTGCACTTCTCGCTGCTGCCCGGCCACCGGCGGTGGGCGCGGCTGCTGCGCGGGCTCCGGTACGTCGTCGTCGACGAGGGGCACGCGTACCGCGGCGTCTTCGGGGCGCACGTGTCGCTGGTGCTGCGTCGGCTCACCCGGCTGGCGGCCCACTACCGCCCCCTGTCGGACACCCAGCTCGCCGGGGTGGGCGCGGCGTCCGACCACCAGGCGGCCGCGGACGGGCCGGACGCGCCGCTCGCCGGCGCCGACCCTCGGCCCGACAGGTCGCCCGTGTTCGTGGTGGCGAGCGCGACGACGGCGGAGCCCGCGGCGAGCACGGCGCGGCTGGTGGGGGTGGCGCCCGAGGACGTCGTCGCGGTCACGGCGGACGCGTCGCCGGCGGGGCGGCGCACGTTCGCGCTGTGGCAGCCTCCGGAGGTGGCGGGGTTCGAACGGTCGCGGGCCACGGGCGAGGCGCCGTCGCACGACGACGACCCGTGGGCGCTGCCCGACCCGCTCGACCCGACCCACTCCGAGCACGAGGCGGAGGCCGTGCTCACGACCCGCGGTGCCGCGGAGCACCCGCGCCGCTCGGCCACCGCCGAGACGGCCGACCTGCTCGCCGACCTCACGGCGCACGGCGCGCGCACGCTCGCGTTCACCCGGTCGCGGCGGGGGGCGGAGTCGGTGGCGCAGCAGGCGCGTGACCACCTGCGACCGGTGGCCGCGGGACTGGAGGCACGGGTCGCGAGCTACCGCGGCGGGTACCTCCCGGAGGAGCGCCGCGAGCTGGAGGAGGCACTGCGCACCGGCGAGCTGCGCGGGCTGGCCACGACCAACGCGCTCGAGCTGGGCGTCGACATCTCGGGGCTCGACGCCGTGCTCGTCGCGGGCTGGCCGGGCACCCGCGTGTCCCTCTGGCAGCAGGCGGGGCGCGCCGGGCGAGCCGGCGCCGAGGGCCTGGTCGCGTTCGTCGCGCGCGAGGACCCGCTGGACACGTACCTCGTGACCCACCCCGAGGCGGTGTTCGACGCCGCGCTCGAGGCCACCGTCTTCGACCCGGCCAACCCGCACGTCCTGGCGCCGCAGCTGTGCGCCGCCGCGCAGGAGGTGCCGCTGCGCGCCGACGACCTCGCCGCCTTCGGGGACCCGGTGGCGGTGCGCGAGGTGCTCGACGTGCTCGTCGCCCGCGGCGCGCTGCGGCGCCGCCCCTCCGGCTGGTACTGGACGCACGCGCAGCCCGCGTCGGCGATGGCCGACCTGCGCGGGACGGGCGGGCGGCCCGTGCGCGTGGTCGAGGCGACGACGGGGCGGCTGCTCGGCACCGTGGACGCCGGGTCGGCGGACGGGCAGGTGCACGACGGCGCGGTGTACGTGCACCAGGGCGCGACGTTCGTCGTGGATCATCTGGATCTCGCCGAGCACGTGGCGCTCGTGGTGCGCAAGGACGTGGAGCACGGCACCTGGTCGCACGAGGTCATGGAGATCGCGATCGACGAGGAGGGGCACCGGCCGGTCGAGGGCCGCGACTGGGGCCCCGTGCGGTGGGGCCTCGGCCCGGTGGAGGTGACGAGCCAGGTGGTGAGCTTCCAGCGCCGCCGGCTGCCCGACATGCAGGTGCTCGGCACGGAGGCGCTCGACCTGCCGTCGCGCACGCTGGCCACGACCGCCGTCTGGTGGTCGGTGCCGGACTTCGTGCTGCGCGCCGCGGGGATCTCCGCGGACGAGACGCCGGGCGCGCTGCACGCGGCCGAGCACGCGTCGATCGGCCTGCTGCCGCTGCTGGCGACGTGCGACCGGTGGGACCTGGGCGGCGTCTCGACGGAGGTGCACCCCGACACCGGGGAGGCCACGGTCTTCGTGTACGACGCGTACCCGGGCGGCGCCGGCTTCGCCGAGCGCGGGTACGAGCTGGGCGCGCGCTGGCTGCGCGCCACCCGCGACGCGATCGCCGCGTGCGCCTGCGCGGAGGGGTGCCCGGCGTGCGTCCAGTCGCCCAAGTGCGGCAGCGACAACGCGCCCCTCGACAAGTCCGCGGCCGTGCGCTTGTTGGATGCCGTGCTGAGCCACGCGCCGGCGGAACCTACCATCGTGAGGTGACTACCGAGATCGACCTCGCCGAACGCCGCCGTTCCCGCGAGGACACGCGCGTCGACCCAGCCAACTCCCGCTCGTGGCTGCTGCTGTCGGCACTGCGCGACGACATGTTCGACGCCGCCCAGCTCTCCCGCGCCGACCAGGTGATCCTCGACTGCGAGGACGCGGTCGACGACAGCCGCAAGGACGAGGCCCGTCAGAAGGTGCTCGACTGGTTCTCCGCGGGCGGCCGCGCCTGGGTGCGTATCAACGAGCGCGGCTCGCAGGCGTGGGCGGACGACGTCCGCGCCCTGTGGGACTCGAAGGGCCTGCGCGGCGTCATGCTCGCCAAGACCGAGTCGCCCGACCAGGTGATCGACACGGCCCAGCGGCTCGGCGGCAGCGTGCCGGTGATCCCGCTGGTCGAGTCCGCGCTGGGCATCGAGGACGCCGTGAGCATCGCGCGCGCCCCCGGGGCCTTCCGCCTGGCGTTCGGCTCCGGGGACTACCGCCGGGACACGGGCACCGCCAACGAGTCCCTCGCGATGGCCTACCCGCGCTCGCGCCTCGTCACCGCCAGCCGGATCGGCGGGCTGCCCGGCCCGATCGACGGCCCCACCGTCGGCACCAGCCACTCGCTGCTGCGCGAGCAGTCGGCGGACGGCGTGGCCCTCGGCCTCACCGGCAAGCTCTGCCTGGACCTGGAGACGCCGGCCGTCATCAACGAGTCCTTCAGCCCGTCCAGCGCGGACGTCGCATGGGCGATCGACTTCCTGGCCGACTTCGAGGCGTCCGGCTCCGTGATCCGCGACGGCTCGGACAAGCCCCGCCTGGCCCGCGCCCGCAAGATCAGCGAGCGCGCCGCGCTGTTCAACGTCAACCCCTCCTGATCCCGGCCCCGGCCGCACCTCGGTCCCGGCACGCCTCACGGCGATGCCCCAGGCTGAGGTGCCGGCTCGGTCCCGGCCGACGGCTCGCGGCCGGGTGACGCGCCGGGCCTCGGCCCGGCGCGGGCGTGCGCGGTGGCGTCGCCGAGCGACCCCGCCCACGGCCCGACGTCCGGGCCGAGGGCGGCACGCGACGCCCGGACGCCGACCGTGCCGCCGTCCTCCGGGACGCACGCCACCACCTGCCCGCCGTTGCGGTGCACGGCCTCGGCGGCCGTCGCGCAGGGGTCGGCACCCTGCCGCCACGCGGTCGCGGCGGCGAGCGCACCCAGGTCCGCGGCGGCCTGGGCCGCACCTCGCGCCCGCTGCGCGGCCCCCAGCGCGCCGACGGCCAGCGCGAGCAGCACGACCACCGCCGTCAGAGCGAGCACGACGACGGTCCCCGCGCCGCGCTCCCGGCTCGCGGACGTCCCGTCCTGCTCCGCCCTGGATTCGCGCGTCCTGCCGCCGCGCGACCTGCCCTCGCGCGTCGCGTCGCCCGCGGCGCTCACGGCTCGACCCACGCCGTCGCGTCGCCGGACGCCCGTACGGGCGCTCCGGCGAACCAGCCGCCCACGACCGGCCGCGTCACGGAGACGCGCACCCACGTGCCGTCGCGCGTGACGGCCAGCTCGGCGTCGTCGCCGCCGACCTGCGCGACGGCGTGCCGGGCCGCCGCGTCGTCCTCCCCGATGGCGTAGGCGCGTGCCCCGGCCCGGGCCGCGTCCAGGGCGCGCATCTGCGCCGTGGACGCGGCCGCGAGGCTGAGCACCGCGACCAGCAGGAGGACCACCACCGGCAGGCCGACGGCGAGCTCGGCCGTCACCGCACCCCGCTCGCCGTCGACTCCCGGCGGCCGTCCCCCGTGGGCACGCGCCGGGCGTCCCCTTCTGCTGCGGTGCGGGCGCATCAGACGGACAGCGCCGAGCTGATGATGTTCTCCAGCAGGCCGCGGACGGTATCGCTCTTGAGCACCGCGATGAGCAGGCCGGCGAACCCGACCGCCGCCACGGTGGCGACGGCGTACTCCGCGGTGGCCAGCCCCGCCTCCGGATCCGGGTGGGCAGGCGCCGCCTCCGCCCCCCGGCCCCGGCCGCCGGTCGCGCCGACCTCCGGCGCCGTCCCCGGCCCCTGCTCGCCCTCGGCCGCCACGCGGCCGTCGTCCTCGTTCGTCATGGCTCCTCCGTGTTCCTCTCGTGGGTGTTCCTTGCGGTGTCCTTCGCGCGACCTGGCCCGGACGGTCCGGGCCGGTCGTGCCGCGTCCACCCGGCCGGGCGGGCGCGGCGGACCCGGGCGGCGCCCGGGTCGTCGTGGGCCGGGCACGGTCACCCGGACAACAGGTCGACGCCCAGCGCGAGCAGCACGGGCACGAGGCCGATCAGCACGAACGCGGGCAGGTAGCACGCGCCGAGCGGCAGCACGAGCCGCACGGCCAGGCGCGCCGCCGCCGTGCGCGCGGCCGCACGCCGCGCACGCAGCAGCTCCTCGCCCGCGGCCCGCAGCGCGCCGGACGGGGACGCACCGTCGGTCCAGGCCCCGCGCAGCGCCCGGTGCGCCGGGCCGAGCCGGTCCGGGGCGTCGCGCCACGCGCCCTCCCAGTCGGCGCCGAGCCGTAGCGCGTCCGCCGCCGCGCGCAGGGCCACGCCGTCGGGCGACCTCGAGCCGGACGCCCCCGACCACGACGCGCCGTCGAGTGCCGCGCCCGTCGCCTCGAGGGCGCGGGGCACCCCGGCTCCCGCGCGCAGGGCGGCACCGAGGAGCTCCAGCACGACGGGCACGTCCACGGGATCCGCAACGCGCCCGTCGGCGTGGGTGGGCGCGCGACCGTCCAGGGCCAGGCACGCCACCCGCCTGTCGGCGGCACCGCGCGCCAGCCACCAGGGCAGGAGCGCGAGCAGCACGGCCGCCGCGACCGTCCATGCGGCCGCCGCGAGCGTGAGCGCGCCGGGCCCGGCCGGGATCTCGGTCATGTCGCCCCCTCCCCCGCAGCCCGGGCGGCCGCGACCAGCCGGCGGGTCCACACCCACCCGGCCGCGAGCAGCAGGAGCCCCAGGCACACCGCGACGGATCCGACCCCGCCGTCGAACGCCGTCGCCAGCGGGTCGGCGCCGAGCACCCAGCCGAGCGCCGCTCCCAGCAGCGGCAGCCACATCAGCACGCGCGCGGTGGCGCGCGGCCCGGCCAACGACGCCTCCCGCTCCCCGCGGGCCTCCGCCTCGGCCACCAGCGCCCCGGACACGGCGTCGAGCACCGACGCGAGCGGGGCCCCCACGTCACGGGACAGCACCGCCGCGGCCACCACCGACCGGGCATGCCCCGCCCCGCCGACCACGGGCGCCAGGGCCGCCAGGTCAGGCACACCGGTGGCGTCGACGGGCACCGCGAGCGCGCGCGACCAGGCCGCCGCGGGCGGCGCCCCGGACCGCAGCAGCGCCATCACCTGTGCGACGGCGACCCGCACCGCGTCCGCCTCCGTCGACGCGTCCCGTCCGCGGCGCCGCAGCGCCCCCGACCGGCGGCGACGCGGGACCGAGCGGCGCGCGAGGCGGTCCGCGCGGCGTCCGCCGCGTCCCAGCAGCAGCCACGCGGCGAGCGCCACCCAGAGCCCGACGGCCGGCGGGCCCGCCCCGAGCCCCGCGGCGAGCCCGGTCACGACGACCACCGCCCCTCGAGCTCCTCCCACGCGCCGTCGGGCCGAGGGTCCGCGCCCGGCGACCACTCGGCGGCACGACGGACCGTGAGCCGGCCGTCGCCGTCCCGCCCGACCAGGCCGATCTCGGCCAGGTGGCGACGGCCGCCACGCCGCCGCAGGTGCAGCACCACGTCGAGGGCGGCGGCCGCCTGCGCGGCCACGGCGTCCCGCGGCATCCCGGCCAGGGCCGCGAGCGCCTCCAGCCGCGCGGGGACGTGCTCGACGGCGTTGGCGTGCACCGTCGCCATCCCGCCGTCGTGGCCGGTGTTCATGGCGAGGAGCAGCTCACGGACCTCGGCGCCGCGGCACTCGCCGACGACGATCCGGTCCGGCCGCATCCGCAGGGCGCCGCGCACCAGCTCGGTGAGGGTGACCTCCCCGACGCCCTCGACGTTGGGGCGCCGGGCTGCGAGCGACACCACGTGCCGGTGCCGGGGCGCGAGCTCGCGGGCCTCCTCGACCACGAGCACCCGCTCGGCGGGCGGCACCAGCGAGAGCAGCGCGGCGAGCAGCGTGGTCTTCCCGGTGCCGGTGCCGCCCGTGACGAGCAGGTTGGCCCGGCCGGTGACGAGCGCGTGCAGCACGGCCTCCCACCGCGGCGGCAGCCCGCCCCCGGCGACCAGGGTCTCCACGGAGTGCGCCGCCTGCCGCAGCACCCGCAGCGCGATCACCGCGCCGGCAGGGGCGACCGGCTCCACGACGGCGTGCAGCCGGGTGCCGTCGGGCATGCGCGCGTCCACGGTCGGGGCGGCGTCGTCCAGGCGCTGCCCGGCGACGGCCGCCATCCGCACGGCGAGTGCTCGCACGGCGTCGGGGGTGCCGAGGTCGATGTCCACCCGCCGGAGCCCGTCGCCGCGGTCCACCCAGACGTCGTGCGGCCCGTTGACGAGCACGTCGGTGACGTCGGGCGCGTCGAGCAGCTCCTGCAGCGGCCCGGCGCCGGTGAGCTCGGCCCGGGCCGCGCGCGCGAGGTCGGTCAGCGCCGCCGACCCGAACACGCGCCCGGTGGCCTGGAGGGCCACCCGCACGGCGGCGTCGTCGAGCGCCGTCCCGGACGGGCCGACACGGGCCCGCACGTCGTCGAGCAGGTCGCGGTCGACGAGCGCTCGTCCCGTCACGACGCACCTGCCAGCGCCGTCACGAGCGAGGCCGCGGCACGACCGAGCGGGGTCCGCCTCCCGACGGGCGGCCCGTCGCCGCGGTCGACGGCGGCGGCGAGGCGGGGGTCCGCGCGCACGGTCGCGGCCACCGGGAGCCCGACGGCGTCGCCCAGGGCAGCCGCGTCGACGCGGCCGGGTGCGGGCCGCCGCGCGACGAGCCACGGGTCCCGCACGCCGAGCTCGACCAGCTCGGACCACGTCGCCAGCGCGCCGGCGACGCCGGGCGCGGTGCACGGAGCGACGAGCAGCACCGCGTCGGCGGTGGTCACGAGCATCCGCGCGGCCGCGGTCCACGCGGCGGGGCGGGGCAGGTCGAGCACCACCGTCTCGCCGCCGCGCAGCACCCCGGTGCAGACGTCCACGACCACCGCGTCGTCGGGGCGGGCGGGGCTCAGCCGTGCACCGGAGAGCACGGGTACCGCACGCCAGCGGGGCAGCGCGGCGACCAGCCCGACCCCGTCCACGTCCCCGCGGGCGGCGGCGAGCTCGGGCCAGCGTGCCCCGGGCTCGTCCTCGATGCCGAGCAGCACGTCGACGCCGGGGCCCGGCAGGTCGAGGTCCACGAGGACCGCGCCCTCCCCCGCCCGCCGGAGCCCCTGGGCGAGTGCCGCGGCCAGGGTGCTCACCCCGGCGCCTCCGCACGCGCCGACGACGGCGACCGTGCGGCGCCCCCGCCCCGGTGCCCAGGGCGCGGGCCCGTGCGGCGGCCAGGTGGTCGTCGGCCGGGTGGTCGTCGGCCCGGGGTCCGTCGGCACGGTGCTCGGCGGCCGGGGCAGCGTGCGGGTGGGTGCGTCGTCCATGCGCCCCAGGCTCGTCCGCACCGCGGACCCGCCGGGGCCGCGGGCGACGATCTGTGGACGGCGGTCGCCTGGGGGCGCGTTCCGTGCCGCGTCAGGCCGCGGCGGCGTCCTCCTGGACGGGCGCGACGTCGTCGGCCCGACGCCCCCGCTCCCGCTCGGCGCGCAGCGCCGGCAGGAAGCACAGGACACCCAGCACGCTGAACGCGCCGCCCAGCATCATCCCGAGCGGCGTCGACCCGCTCTGCGCCACCCAGCCCAGCGCGGGCGACGCGACGGCGTACGACGCGAACCCCACCATCGACGCCATGGACAGCACGGTGGAGCGGTTGTCGCGGCGCGCCTCGCGGTGCAGCAGGGCGTTGTAGCTCGGCCCCGAGCTGCCGTGCAGCCCGTAGGTGACGAGGTAGGCGACCACCAGCATCGCGGGGCCGCCCGCCAGTCCCATCCACACGGCGCCGAGGCCGTTGAGCACGCGGGCGGCCATCGCCGTGCGGGCCACCCCGAACCGGCGGCTGGCGAGGCCGCACAGGGCCGCGCCGAGGGCGAAGGCCCCCCACCCGATCGACGCGACCGGGCCCATGACGGCGCCCGCCGCCGCCTCGCCGCCGAGCAGCTCCGCCATCCGGATGGGCTGCAAGGACTCGAACACGACCATCGCCGTCGCCGCGAAGAGCTCGACCAGGAGCAGGCCGCGCAGCACGCGGTTGTCGCGCGCGAGCCGCAGTCCGGAGGCGACGACCGCGGGCATCTGCCGGGCGGAGGCGGCGGTGGACCGCAACGCCGCGCGCCAGCGGTGGCGTCGCGCCGGCACCGCGCCCGTGCCGACGGACGCCGGGCGACGCGGCGCCTCGCGCACGAGCATCGCGACCATCACGAGGTGCACCACCGCCAGCACCGCGTACGTCGCGTACGGGAGCGCGAGCGCCGACCACCCGGTGAACGGGTGCCACCAGACGAGCCCGCCGGACACGAGCGCGCCGAGGGCGATCGACACCCCGAGCACGGTGCCCTGGTGCGCGAGCGTGCGGTCGACGTCGGCCCCGGGGTGCTTCGCGTGCACGGCGTCGACGAACCACGCCTCCAGCGGACCGGAGTCCAGCGCGCGGAACATGCCCATGAGCGCGGCCGCGACGACGAACGCCCAGACCGACTGCGCCAGCAGGAACGTGGTGGCGGCCAGGACCTGCACCACGGCGGAGGCGATGAGCATCGGCCTCCGCCCGACCGCGTCGGCGGTGCCGCCGGTCGGGAGCTCGAGCGCGAACACGACGAGGCCCGTCACGGAGGCGAGGGTGAGGGTCTGGGCCACGGTGAGGCCGCGCTCGATCGGCAGCAGCGTCGTGACGGTGACGACCAGCCCGACGGGGAACCACCGCGTGGCGGTGAGCAGGAGGAAGACGCGCTGCGGGCTCATGACTCGTCCTTGCTCTCCGAGGCCCGGTCGACGGCGGCCGGCACGTCGTCGGCGTCGAGCGGGAACAGGAACCGCCACAGGTGCAGGCGCCGCGCGCGGGGGTCGCCGGTGCCGACGCGCAGGTACCTGTTGACCACGGCCTCGAGCTCCTCCGCCATCGCGGCCGCCTGCTCGGGCGTGACGTCCACCCAGGTGTCGGTCATGCCGGCGACGTCGGTCCACTCCTTCGGCCAGCTCTCGGCGACGTCGAGCCAGTGGGCGTAGCTCGTGTCGAACTGGCGGTGATAGTCGCGCACCAGCCAGCCGAGCGCCGTCTGCGCGTCCTCGTCGCCGCCGAAGTCGGAGTCTCGCCATCCGTGGCTCTGCGTGGCCGCCTGCCAGAGGCGCTCCTTGCCGCGCCCCTCCTCGGTGTCGGTCACGAGACCGACGGACTCCAGCTTGCGGAGGTGGTAGCTGGTGGCGCCGGTGTTGGTGGACAGCTCGGCCGCGAGCGCCGTCGCCGACGCCGGGCCCCCGCGCCGCAGCGCGCCGAGCAGCCGCGAGCGCAACGGGTGGGCGAGGACCTTGGCGGCCTCGGCAGTCAGCTCGAGGTGGGTGTACGGGCGCTCCGGCGTCGGTTCCATGCGTGCACAGTAACCATGCACAACTCTTGTGCACAAGGCTTCTGCACAAGAGTTGTGCATGAATTCCGGTCGACGCGGCGACCCGCACGGCTAGGCTCGCCCCGTGACCGACCAGCGACCCGGACCGCGCGAGGCGGCACCGGCGACACCCCGGGCGCGCGTCGCGGCCTTCTTCGACCTCGACAAGACGATCATCGCGACGAGCTCGTCGGCCGCGTTCTCCAAGCCGTTCTACGCCGGAGGCCTCATCACGCGCGGCGACGTGCTGCGCAGCGCGTACGCGCACCTCCTCTTCTACGCCGGCAACGCCGACGCCGACCAGACGGAGCGGATGCGCAAGCACCTGTCCGAGCTCGCCACGGGCTGGGAGGTGAGCAAGGTGCAGCAGATCGTCGCCGAGACGGTGCACGAGCTCATCGACCCGTACGTCTACGCCGAGGCCGTCGAGCTCATCGCCGAGCACCACGAGCTCGGGCACGACGTCGTCATCGTGTCCGCCTCCGGCACGGAGCTCGTCGAGCCGATCGCCACCGTGCTCGGGGCCGACCACGTCGTCGCCACCCGCATGGCCGTCGAGGACGGCCGGTACACCGGCGAGATCGAGTTCTACGCCTACGGGGAGCAGAAGGCCGAGGCCGTGCGCGAGCTCGCCGCCCGGCGCGGCTACGACCTCGAGCGCAGCTACGCCTACTCCGACTCCGTGACGGACGCGCCGATGCTGGGCGCCGTCGGGCACGGCTTCGCCGTCAACCCCGACAAGACGCTGCGCCGCGTGGCCGCCGAGAACGGCTGGGGCGTGCTCACGTTCTCCCGCCCCGTAGCCCTCCGCTCCGCGATCCGTCCGCCCGCCGTGGCCCTCGCCGCGGGCGGCGTCGTCCTCGCCGGTGTGGCCGCCTGGCTGCTCCGGCGCTGGTGGCGGCGTCGGCACGCCTGAGCGCTTGCAGGACCGCCCGGGCGGGCGTTCCATGGAGGGAGACAGCCGGACGCGGGACCCACGCTAAGGAAGTCCCCGGTTGAGGACCCACTCGGTGGGAACGACCCCGCCCAGTGATCGGACCAAGCGCCTGCTACCCGCGTCCGGGCTGGCGAGAGCGGCGCTCGGACGACACGTCTCCCGGGCGCCGTCCTCGTGTCGGCTCACCGGTCCCGGTCGCGCCACTCCGCCGCGAGGATCCCGTAGGTGTAGCCGTCCACCCACCCCAGCTCGTCGTGCCACGAGTCCTGCACGCCGTGCTCCTCGCGCCGCATGCCCACCTTCTCCATGACGCGCCACGACGCCGTGTTGGCGGCGAAGCAGCCGGCCGTGACCCGGTGCAGCCCCAGCTCGGCGAACGCGACCTCGAGCAGACCGCCCGCGATCGCGGTCGCGACGCCGCGGCCGGCGTACGCCGGGTCGACCAGGTAGCCGAGGGACCCCTGGGCCCCGCGCCAGACGTCGCCCTGCGACTGCCCCATGGCGTCGCTCACGGACAGCGCCCCCGTCCCGACGACGGCGCCGTCCAGGTCCGCGACGGCCGCGTGATCGGTCGGGTCGTCCACGGACGCGAGCCAGGACGCGCGGAACCGCTCCGGGTCCACCTGCGTACGCAGCAGCCAGCGCGTCACGTCGGGCCGGTTGCGCCACGTGAGCACCTGGTCCAGGTCGGCGGACGTCGGCGGGCGCAGCACGATCGGGCCCGACCGTCGCGGCCACGTCACCTCGGGGGTCGTCATGATGCACGTCTACCAGGCGCGACGGCGGCGGGCCCACGGCTTTTCGTCGCCACCCGGGCACCCGGCGAGGCGGGCCACGACCGATCCGGCGACCTTTTTGCAAGGAGTGCGGCCGAACCGTGGGACGGCGTGACCCCGGTCACGCGCCAGGTCTAGACTCCCGACGGCGGGCCCTGCGGGGCGCCGCCGTCCCCGGGGTCGCGACGCGCCGTCGTTCGCCGGGGAACGCACCAGCGACGATGCGCACCGGAGGTAAGCGTGCCAGAGAACGAGACCACCGCCCCCAGCCTCGAGAACCTGTTGCACGAGACGCGAGCGTTCCCGCCCAGCCCCGCGTTCGCGGCGCAGGCGAACGCCCAGCCGTCCCTGTACGAGGAGGCCGCGGCCGACCGGCTCGGGTTCTGGGCCGACCAGGCACGGGAGCTGGTCAGCTGGTCCACGCCGTTCACCCAGACGCTGGACTGGTCCGAGGCCCCGGTCGCGAAGTGGTTCGCCGACGGGAAGCTCAACGCCGCGTACAACGCGGTGGACCGGCACGTCGAGGCCGGGCTCGGCGACCGGGTCGCCCTCCACTTCGAGGGCGAGCCGGGCGACACCCGCACGGTCACCTACGCGGACCTCCAGCGCGAGGTCTCCCGCGCCGCGAACGCGCTCACGTCGTTGGGAGTCACCAAGGGCGACCGTGTCGTCGTCTACCTGCCGATGCTCGTCGAGTCGGTCGTCGCGATGCTCGCGTGCGCCCGCATCGGAGCCCCGCACTCCGTGGTCTTCGGCGGCTTCTCCGCCGACGCGCTGCGCAGCCGCATCGCCGACGCCGAGGCGAAGCTGGTCATCACGGCCGACGGCGGCTACCGCCGCGGCGCGCCGTCCGCCCTCAAGCCCGCCGTCGACGCGGCGCTCGCGCCCAAGGACGGCGAGCCCGCGACCACCGTCCAGCACGTGCTCGTCGTGCGCCGCACCGAGCAGGACGTCGAGTGGACCGACGGCCGCGACGTCTGGTGGCACGACGCCCTGGAGCAGGCCGACCCGGTGCACGAGCCGGTCGAGGTGGACGCGGAGCACCCGCTGTTCATCCTGTACACGTCGGGCACCACGGGGAAGCCGAAGGGCATCCTGCACACCACGGGCGGCTACCTGACGCAGGCGGCGTACACGCACAGGAACGTCTTCGACCTCAGGGCCGAGAGCGACGTCTACTGGTGCACCGCCGACATCGGCTGGGTCACCGGGCACTCGTACGTCGTGTACGGCCCGCTGACCAACGGCGCCACCCAGGTGATCTACGAGGGCACCCCGGACACCCCGCACCGCGGCCGCTGGTGGGAGCTCGTCGAGAAGTACAAGGTCTCGATCCTCTACACCGCACCCACCGCCATCCGCACCTGCATGAAGTGGGGCGAGGACATCCCCGCCGGCTTCGACCTGTCGAGCCTGCGCGTGCTCGGCTCGGTGGGCGAGCCCATCAACCCGGAGGCGTGGATGTGGTACCGCCGCGTCATCGGCGGCGACACGGCACCCATCGTCGACACCTGGTGGCAGACCGAGACGGGCGCGATCATGATCAGCCCGCTGCCCGGAGTCACCGCCACCAAGCCCGGCTCGGCACAGGTGGCCCTGCCCGGCATCGTGGCCGACGTCGTGGACGACGAGGCGCGCTCCGTGCCCGACGGCGGCGGCGGGTACCTCGTGCTCTCCGAGCCGTGGCCGTCCATGCTGCGCGGCATCTGGGGCGACCTCCAGCGCTTCAAGGACACGTACTGGTCGCGGTTCGAGGGCCTGTACTTCGCCGGCGACGGCGCGAAGAAGGACGAGGACGGCGACATCTGGCTGCTCGGCCGCGTGGACGACGTCATGAACGTCTCCGGCCACCGCCTGTCGACGACGGAGATCGAGTCCGCCCTCGTCTCGCACGACGTCGTGGCCGAGGCCGCCGTGGTCGGCGCCAACGACGAGACCACCGGCCAGGCCGTCGTGGCGTTCGTGATCCTGCGCGGCGAGCACGCCGACCGCGCGTCCACCCCCGAGGGCGCCGAGGAGGTGCAGCAGGAGCTGCGCAACCACGTCGCCAAGGAGATCGGTCCGATCGCCAAGCCGCGCCGCATCCTCGTCGTGCCGGAGCTGCCCAAGACCCGGTCCGGCAAGATCATGCGCCGCCTGCTGCGCGACGTCGCCGAGAACCGCACCGTGGGCGACGCGACCACGCTCGCCGACTCGTCGGTGATGGACCTCATCTCCGCGGGCCTCGCCAAGCCGTCGGCGGCCAACGAGGACTGAGACGGGCACGACAGGCCGAGCCTGCCGGGACCGCACCGTCCCGGCAGGCTCGGCCTAAGCGTTTCATCGGCCTGACCGGCTCCGGCACCTCGACCAGGGTGGGACCGCACGCGCAGCGCGTGCCGAGTCGCACGAGAGACGAGGACGTCCCGCCATGCAGCGCTCACCCCACCCACCCCTTCCTCCCGGCACGACGACCCGCCGTGCGGCGCGGCAGGTCGTCCCGGCGGCGGTCGCCGCGGCCGCGCTCGCGGCCGGCGCGGCGGCCACGTTCGTCGCGACCGCGGCCGACGCCCGGGCCGACACCCCGCCCGGCATCCACGTCGCCGACGGCCGCGTCGTCGAGGCCGACGGCACCGACCTCGTGCTCCGGGGCGTCAACCATGCGCACACCTGGTACACCCAGCAGACGGCGTCGTTCGCGGACATCAAGGCCGCGGGGGCCAACAGCGTGCGGGTCGTCCTGTCCAGCGGCGACCAGTGGACCCGCAACAGCCCGGAGGACGTCGCCGACGTCGTCGACCTGTGCGAGGAGAACCAGCTGGTCTGCATCCTCGAGGTGCACGACACCACCGGGTACGGCGACACGTCCGCGCCCGCCGCCGCCACCCTCGACCAGGCGGTCGACTACTGGGAGGACCTGTACCCGACGCTCGCGGGCACCGAGGACTTCGTCGTGGTGAACATCGGCAACGAGCCGATGGGCAACGACGACGCCACCAACGAGACCTGGGGCAGCGCGACCTCCGACGCCATCGTGCGGCTGCGCGACATCGGGTACGAGCACGCGCTCGTCGTCGACGCGCCCAACTGGGGCCAGGACTGGAAGAACTACATGCGGCCCGCGGCCGCCGACGTGTTCGCCTCCGACCCCGACGCCAACACGATCTTCTCGATCCACATGTACAGCGTGTACAACCAGCACCAGACGGTGACGGACTACCTCGAGTTCTTCGTGGACGCGGGGCTGCCGATCATCGTCGGCGAGTTCGGCTGGCAGCAGACCTCCGCCGACGTCGACGAGGACTGGGTGCTGTCGGAGGCGGAGCGCCTCGACCTGGGCTGGCTCGCCTGGTCGTGGAGCGGCAACACCGACCCGTACCTCGACATGGTGCTCGGCTTCGACGCCACGAACCCCAGCGCGTGGGGCACCCGGATCATCGACGGCGCCGACGGCCTGCGGGAGACCGCCGTCGAGGCGTCGTGGTTCGGCGGCGGCACCGAGCCGACCGACCCGCCGACCGACCCGCCCACCGACCCGCCGACCGACCCGCCCACGGACGACGCCTGCACCGCCACGGTGCGGGTCGTCGCCTCGTGGTCCGGCGGCTGGCAGGGCGAGGTGGTCGTGACGGCCGGCGACGCCGCCGTCGACGGCTGGGACGTCGCGTTCGCGCTGCCCACGGGCGTCACGGTCGCCCAGGTCTGGGGTGGCGAGGCGACGGCGGACGCCGACGGGGTCCACGTGACCCACGCCGCCTGGAACCGCACGCTCGCCGCGGGAGCCACGGCGACCGCCGGGTTCATCGGGACGGGGAGCGCGCCGTCCGCCGCGCCGACCGCCACCTGCACGACGAGCTGATCCGCCCGGACGCCGACCATGCGGTGGCGCACGTTCTGACGGTCCAGAACGTGCGCCAC
>NZ_JBHTVC010000048.1:0-35425 GCF_042793275.1 Isoptericola sp. NPDC056578 | reverse complement strand
CTGCCGGGATCACGCCTCCTCGAGGAGCTTCGAGGTGCGCGACTGGTCGAGCGGGATGCCCGGGCCCATCGTCGTCGTCATCGTGGCCTTGGTGATGTACCGGCCCTTCGACGACGTCGGCTTGAGACGCAGGACCTCGTCGAGCGCGGCGGCGTAGTTCTCCACCAGCGCCTTCTCGTCGAAGGACGCCTTGCCGATGATGAAGTGCAGGTTCGCGTGCTTGTCGACGCGGAACTCGATCTTGCCGCCCTTGATGTCGGACACGGCCTTGGTCACGTCCATCGTCACGGTGCCGGTCTTCGGGTTCGGCATGAGACCGCGGGGGCCCAGCACCTTGCCCAGGCGACCGACCTTGCCCATGAGGTCCGGCGTCGCCACGGCGGCGTCGAAGTCGGTGTAGCCGGCGGCGACCTTGGCGATCAGGTCGTCACCGCCGACCTCGTCGGCCCCGGCCGCCACGGCCTCCTCGGCCTTGGCGGCGTTCGCGAAGACGATCACGCGGGCCGTCTTGCCGGTGCCGTGCGGGAGGTTGACCGTGCCGCGGACCATCTGGTCGGCCTTGCGGGGGTCGACGCCCAGGCGGAACACGACCTCGACGGTCGCGTCGTACTTGACCGTCGCGGTCTCCTTGGCGAGGCGGACCGCCTCGAGGGGGCTGTACAGGTTCTCGCGGTCGATCTTCTCGGCCGCGGCGCGGTACGCCTTGCTGCGCGTTGCCATCTGCTTCTCCTTCTGCAGTCGTGGTGAGCGGGTCCGCGCGGACCCTGCCACGTGCCCGACGTCGATCGCCGGGACTTGGTCCGAGCCGCCCGGACCGCGCCGGAAGGATCCGGTCACGGTCCGGGCGGCCCGGTCACGGATCACTCCGCGACGGTGATGCCCATCGAACGAGCGGTGCCGGCGACGATCTTCATCGCGGCGTCGATGTCGTTCGCGTTGAGGTCCTGGAGCTTGGTCTGCGCGATCTCGCGGACCTGGTCCTGGGTGAGCTGCGCGACCTTGACGGTGTGCGGGGTCGCGGAGCCCTTGGCCACACCGGCGGCCTTCTTGATGAGCTCGGCGGCCGGCGGCGTCTTCGTGATGAACGTGAACGAGCGGTCCTCGTACACGGTGATCTCGACGGGGACGACGTTGCCGCGCTGCGACTCCGTGGCCGCGTTGTAGGCCTTGCAGAACTCCATGATGTTCACGCCGTGCTGACCGAGCGCGGGGCCGATCGGCGGGGCGGGCGTGGCCGCACCGGCGTTGATCTGGAGCTTGATGAGGCCGGAGACCTTCTTCTTGGGAGGCATGACTCTTCCCTGACTTTCTTGTTCGTGGGCCGACGCCGTGGGCGATGACCCGGTTGCAGTACCGCGTCCGTCAGATCTTGGCGACCTGGTTGAACGACAGCTCGACCGGGGTCTCCCGGCCGAAGATGGAGACGAGGACCTGGAGCTTCTGGGCCTCGGCGTTGATCTCGGAGATCGTGGCGGGCAGCGTGTCGAACGGGCCGTCGGTGACGGTGACCGACTCGCCGACCTCGAAGTCGACCTCGACCGGGGCCTTCGCCGTCGCGCCCGACGCCGCCGCGGCCTTGCCGGCCTCGGGGGCCGCCTCGACGAACACCGGCGCCAGCATCGAGTAGACCTCGTCCAGCGTCAGCGGCACGGGCTGGTGCGTGTGGCCGACGAAGCCGGTCACGCCCGGCGTGTGGCGCACGGCGCCCCACGACTCGTCCGTGAGGTCCATGCGCACGAGGACGTAACCGGGGATGCGGACGCGGCGGACGGTCTTCTTCTGCGCGTTCTTGATCTCGGTCACCTCCTCCATGGGGACCTCGATCTGGAAGATGTAGTCCTCCATGTTCAGGCTCTGGATGCGGTTCTCCAGGTTGGCCTTCACACGGTTCTCGTACCCGGCGTACGAGTGGATGACGTACCAGTCGCCGAGCTGCGAGCGCAGGGTGCGGCGGAACTCCTCGGCCGGGTCCTCGACGACGTCACCGTCGGCGTCCGCCGGGCGCTCGTCCTCGTCCGCCTCGTCGGCAGCGTCCTCGTCCTCGGCGGCCTCGTCCTCGACGGTCTCGTCGGCAGCGTCCTCGACGTCCGCCTCGGCCGCCGCGTCCGTGGCGGGGTCCGCGGGCACGTCGAGGTCAGCCGCGGCGCCGTCGGCGTCGGGCTGGGTGGGGTCGACGTTCTCCGTCTGGTCCAGCGGATCCTGGGACACGAACGAACCTGCTTTCTGGAATCTGCTTGCTTCGGGGGCGGGCGTCCGGCGGCCTGCCGAGGTCAGTCGCCGAAGAGGGCGAGGACGCCCAGTCCGATGACCCAGTCGAGGGCCACCACGAACAGCATGACCACGGTGACGAACACCAGCACCACGATCGTGTAGTTGACCAGCTCCGAGCGGGTCGGGGTCACGACCTTGCGGAGCTCCGCCACGACCTGGCGCACGAAGAGCGCGATGCGCGCGAACAGGTTCGGGCGCTTGCCGGTGGCCGACCTGCCCCCGCCGGGCGTCCCCACGGCCTCAGCCGGTGACTCGCTCACTCGCTCTACCCCGTTTCGCGTTCCCGCCGCGGCCACGCCACCTGCCGGCGACGCGCCCACGGCACTGACTCCTGGCGTTCCGGGGTCATGCGGATGGCCCCGCTGCGCGCGGCCCCGCGGGGGATCACGCTGGCAGGGTAGACAGGACTCGAACCTGCAACCTGCGGTTTTGGAGACCGCTGCGCTACCAATTGCGCCACTACCCTTCGTGCTCGACACCCGTGTCGCCACGCTCGAAGCACCCCGGAAGGGCGCGCTCGATCTTGGCGGGCATCAACCACCGAGGGACAACTGTACGCGACGCAGGGGCCTGGGTCGAACCACGCCGGAACCACGCCGGAACCACGCTCGAACCGGGCTCGAACCGGGCTCGAACCGGGCTCGACACTCCCGCCCGGCCGTCCGCCCGACGCCCGCCGTCCACCGATCGGTGGACCCGCGGTCCCGCCGTCCGAGGCTCCCGCGGGGCCCCCGCGGGCGGGAGGCTCGACGCATGACCTCGACGACGACACCCTCCCCGGCTCCCCCGCCGGCCGCCCCTCGCGGGCGTCCCGGCGTCCGTCCCCCCGGCGCACCGGGGTCCCCCGGCGGCGCCGTCCGCGTCCGCGGGCTCGCCAAGCGCTACGGACCCAAGCAGGCGGTCGACGGGCTGGACCTCGACCTCGCGACGGGCGAGATCGTCGCCGTGCTCGGCCCCAACGGCGCGGGCAAGACGACGACGATCGAGATCCTCGAGGGGTTCCGCGACCGCGACGCCGGCGAGGTGCGCGTGCTCGGCGAGGACCCCGCCCGGGCCGGGCGGGCCTGGCGGGCGCGGCTCGGCGTCGTCGCGCAGGACTCGCGCGACCAGGCGGAGCTCACCGTCGCGGAGTCCGTGCGCTCCACCGCCCGGTACTACCCGGCGCCCCGCGACCCCGACGAGGTCGTCGAGGCCGTGGGCCTCGCGCCCAAGGCGGGCGCGCGGGTGCGCTCCCTGTCGGGCGGGCAGCGGCGCCGGCTCGACGTCGCGCTCGGCGTCGTCGGCCACCCGGAGCTCCTCTTCCTCGACGAGCCGACCACCGGCTTCGACCCGCAGGCGCGGCGGACGTTCTGGGACCTCGTGCTGGGCCTGCGGGACACCGGCACCACCATCCTGCTCACCACGCACGACCTCGCCGAGGCCGCGCACCTGGCCGACCGCGTCGCCGTCGTGCGCGACGGGCGCGTCGTCGCGGAAGGGACGCCCGAGACGCTCGGCGGCCCGGGCGCGCGCACCCCCCTGGTGACCTGGACCGCCGACGGCGTCCGGCACTCCGAGCGCACCGACGCGCCGACGGCGCTCGCCGCGCACCTCATGGCGACCGTCGCCGGCGTCGACGGCGAGGTCGCCGACCTGTGCATCACCCGCCCCAGCCTCGAGGACGTCTACCTGGGGCTCCTGACGACGGAGGACGACCGATGAGCACCACGGACCAGGCGGACCAGGTGGACCAGGTGTCGACGGGCGCGACCGCCGCGTCGTCGGGCCGTGCGGACACGGGCGGGCGGCTGCCCGGGCTCGGACGGCTCACGCTGGTGCGGGCCGCCGTGGAGCTGCGCCAGTTCTGGCGCGAGCGCGACGCCGTGATCTTCGTGTTCGCCTACCCCATCGTCATGCTCGCGATCTTCGCGTCCGTGTTCGGGAGCGAGGACCAGGGCACCGAGGTCGCCCAGATCGGCTTCGCCCAGTACTTCCTGCCCGGCATGGTCGCGACCGGCATCATGCTCACCAGCTTCCAGTCGCTGGCCGTCTCCATCGCCGTGGAGCGCGACGACGGCACGCTCCGCCGCCTGCGCGCCACTCCCCTGCCGGTGACCGCGTACGTGGGCGGCAAGGTGGCGCTGACGCTCGCGACGTCGGTCGTGCAGACGGCCCTGCTGCTGGCCGTCGCGGCCCTCGCCTTCGACGTCCCGCTGCCCACCGACGCCGGCCGCTGGACCACGTTCGCCTGGGTGTTCGCGCTCGGGGCCGCCGCCGGCACGGTCTGCGGCGTCGGGTTCTCGTCCCTGCCGCGGTCCGGGCGGTCCGCGAGCGCCGTCGTGACGCCGGTCGTGCTGGTGCTGCAGTTCATCTCGGGCGTGTTCTTCGCGTTCTTCGCCCTGCCGGGCTGGATGCAGACCCTGGCCTCGGTGTTCCCCCTCAAGTGGATCGCTCAGGGCATGCGGTCCGTCTTCCTGCCGGAGGAGATGGCGGCGCTCGAGACGAGCGGGTCCTGGCAGCACCCCGCGACCGCTGCTGTACTGGTCGCATGGCTGATCGTGGGGCTGGTCGTCGGGGTGCGCACCTTCCGGTGGCGGCGCCGTGACGACGGCTGACGGCGCCCCCGGCACAGAGCCCGCCGCATCGTCCGCCGCATCGTCCGGCGCGGCGGCCGACGACGAGGTCGCCCGGGTGACGTCCGACCCCTGGGACCGGCAGGTCGTGTGGTGGGACGTCGGGTTCGTCCTCATCGTGCTGCTGACCGCGTCGGCGATGGCGCTCGGCGGGGACTCGAACGCCCGCGAGCTGTGGACGGCGTACGCCGCGATGGCCGTCATGCTCGTCGGGTACGCCGTGTGGGGCGCTCCCGCGGCCCGCAGCCGCGACCAGCGCCGGGCGCTGGCCTACACGGTCGTGCTGATCGTCGGGACCGCGGTCGCCGTCGCCCAGGGCGGCCTGGCCACGTTCCTGCTGTTCGCGTCGTTCACGCAGCTCTGGATGCTGCTGGAGCCGCCGCGCCGCGCCGTGGTGGCGAGCGTCGCCCTCGGCGTCGCGACCACGTTCGCCATCGCCGCCCAGCAGGGGTTCGACGTCCCGACGCTGATCGAGGCCGCACCGCAGATGGGCATCGCGATCGCGTTCTCCGTGCTGCTCGGGCTCTGGTTCGCCGCGACGATGCGCCGCTCGGAGGAGCGGGCGCGGCTGCTGCACGAGCTGCGCCAGGCGCAGGCGGAGCTCGCCGAGTCGCACCACGCGGCGGGCGTGACGGCGGAGCGGGAGCGCATCGCCCGGGAGATCCACGACACGCTGGCGCAGGGTTTCACGAGTGTCGTGACGCAGGCGCAGGCGGCGTCGGCGGCCCTCGACCGGGGCGAGCAGGACCGCGCCCGGGAGCGGCTGCTGGTCGTGGAGCAGACCGCGCGGGACAACCTCGCGGAGGCCCGTGCGCTCGTCGCCGCCTTCGCACCCGTGCCCCTGCAGGGCTCGACGCTGGCCGAGGCGCTGCGCCGCCTGGCCGAGCGGTTCACCGCCGAGACGGGCACGCCCGTGACGCTGGACGTGGCCGGGGCGGCCGGCCCGGCGCGCACCGGCGGCGCCACGGGCCAGGCGGCCGCCGACGTGGTGCTGCTGCGCTCGGCACAGGAGGCGCTGGCGAACGTGCGCAGGCATGCGGGAGCTCGTGCGGTGACGATCCTGCTCGCCCGAGGCGGCTCAGTCCCCGGGGCACCGCCCGACGTGCGGCTCGAGGTGACCGACGACGGGCGGGGCCTGCCGCCCGGCCAGGTCGACGGTCTCGGGCTGGCCGGGATGCGGGAGCGCGTCTCCGCGGTGGGCGGCACGCTCGTCGTCGAGCCCGGCGAGGGCGGCGGCACGCGCGTCGAGGTGCACGTGCCGGCCTCGGGCGGCGCCGCGTGAGCGGGGCGGGGACGACGGGCACGGTGCGCGTGCTCGTCGTCGACGACCACCCGGTCGTGCGCTCGGGGATCATCGGGATGCTCGACGGCGAGCCCGACGTCGAGGTCGTGGGCGAGGCCCCGGACGGCGAGGTCGCGGTGGCGCTGGCCGTCGAGCTGGCGCCCGACGTCGTGCTCATGGACCTGCGCATGCCCCGCCTGGACGGCGTGGGCGCGACGGCGCGCATCGTGGGGGCGTCCCGCGGCGGCGGGCCGAGCGTCGTCGTCCTCACGACGTACGACACGGACGCCGACATCCTGCGCGCCGTCGAGGCGGGCGCGACGGGCTACCTGCTCAAGGACACCCCGCGCGACGAGCTCGTGGCGGCGGTGCGCGCGGCCGCGCGGGGCGAGACCGTGCTGGCGCCGGGCGTCGCGACCCGGCTCGTGACGAGCGTGCGGACCGCGGCGGAGCGGCCCACGGCGCGCGAGGCCGAGGTGCTCGGCCTCGTGGCGCGGGGCCTGTCCAACGCCGCCGTCGGGCGGGAGCTGTACATCGCGGAGGCCACGGTGAAGACGCACCTGCTGCGGGCGTTCGCGAAGCTGGGCGTGGACGACCGCACCGCCGCCGTGACCGTGGCGCGCGAGCGCGGCTGGCTGCCCTGACCGGGCCCGCACCCACCGGGTCGGGGCAGACTGGCGCCGTGCGCGATCTGGCGAAGCTCCCCAAGGCCCACCTGCACCTGCACTTCACGGGGTCGATGCGGGTGCCCACCCTGCGCGACATGGCGGCCGGGCACGGTGTCCGGCTGCCGAGCGCCCTCACGGACGGCGACCCGCTGCGGGTGCCGGCCGACGAGCGGGGCTGGTTCCGGTTCCAGCGCCTCTACGACGCGGCCCGCGCGTGCGTGCGGTCGGAGGCGGACATGCGCCGCCTGGTCGACGAGGCCGCCGAGGACGACGCCGCCGAGGGGTCGCGGCGGCTCGAGATCCAGGTGGACCCGACGTCGTACGCGCCGTTCGTCGGGGGCATCACGCCGGCGGTCGAGATCGTGCTGGACGCGGCGCGGGCCGCGAGCGCCGCGCACGGCGTCGAGGTGGCGGTGGTCGTGGCCGCGTCGCGGATGCGCCACCCGCTCGACGCCCGCACCCTCGCCCGCCTCGCGGCCCGGTACGCGGGCGACGGCCCGGGCGAGGTCGTGGGCTTCGGTCTGTCCAACGACGAGCGGCGCGGCGACACCGCCGAGTTCGCGGCCGCGTTCCGGATCGCACGCCGGGCGGGGCTGGCGTCGGTGCCGCACGGCGGCGAGCTGCTCGGCCCGTCGCACGTGCGCGACGTCGTCGACGCCCTGCACCCCGACCGGCTGGGCCACGGGGTGCGGGCCGGGGAGGACCCCGCGCTGCTCGCCGAGCTCGTGGAGCGCGAGGTGGCCCTCGAGGTGTGCCCCGCCTCGAACGTCGGCCTCGGCGTGTACGCCGACACGTCCCAGGTGCCGCTGCGGCCGCTGGTCGAGGCGGGCGCCCGCGTCGCCCTCGGCGCGGACGACCCGCTGCTGTTCTCCTCCCGGCTGCTCGACCAGTACGTCGCCGCCCGCGAGGTGCACGGGTTCACCGACGCCGAGCTCGCGGACCTGGCACGGTCGTCGGTGCGGGCGAGCCGGGCGTCGGACAGCACGCGGCGCCGCCTGCTGGCCGACGTCGACGCCTGGCTCGCGGCACCCGACCCGGGGCCGGGTCACGGGGCCGGGGCGCTCTCATCTGCGTCTCATCCGTCCGCGGGATGATCCGGCCATGGCTCAACGGGCGGCGGAACGGTCGGGACGTCGGTGGCGCGCCGCGGTGCCCTGGGTGCTCGGCGTGGCGCTCGTCGCGCTGATCGGCGGGGTCCTTGCCGCCGCGATGTCGTCGGTGCCCGAGGACCGCGACGTGGGCGGCGTCGTGGTCGTCTCCCCCACGCCCGACCCGGCGTCGCCGACGCCGTCGCCGTCCGGGGAGGCGACGCCGTCGCCGTCCGGGAGCCCCACGCCCACGCCGACGCGGACGTCCGACGACGGCGGCGTCGCGCCCGTCCCGCCCACGGACGACGACGATGACGACGACGGGCCCGACGACGATGACGGGCCCGACGACGATGACGACGCCCCCGACACGGACGAGGACGACTGATGGCGCGAACCCCGCGGCCCCAGGGCGGGCCGACCGTCCGCACGCGCATCCTGGCCGTCCTCCTCGCCCTCACCGCCCTCGCGGTCGCGCTGGCCGGGGCGACCGCGTACCTCCTGACGTACGAGCAGGTCGACGACCGCATCGACGCCGACCTCACCGAGAGCGCCGACGAGCTGCGCACCCTCGCCGCGTCCGGCGTCGACCCCGTGACGGGCGACCCGTTCTCGTCGGCCGAGGAGGTGGTGGTGACCGCCATCCAGCTCGACGTCCCCGCCCGGCACGAGGGCGTCATCGGGCTCCGCACCGGACAGCGCCCCCTGGTGTCCCAGCAGGCCGTCGAGGTGCACCTCCAGGACGACGCCGAGTTCGTCGCCGCGGTCACGCCGCTGCTCGACTCCGACCAGGTCGTGCTGCGGACGATCAGCACCGCGACCACCGACTACCGCGCGCTCGTCGCGCCCGTCGCCGCGCTGCCCGGGGCGAACGACGCCGTGCCGACGTCGAGCGAGCCCGCGGCGCTCGTGCTCGCCTACGACCGGGTCGCGGAGCACGCGGAGACCCAGGCCGTCTTCCGCAGCTACGCGCTCGTGGCGCTCGCCGCGCTGGTCGTGACGGGCGTCGTGGGGTGGCTGCTCGCCGGGCGCCTGCTGCGCCCGATCCGGATGCTCGCGCGCACCGCGCAGCAGATCGGCGAGTCGGACCTGTCCGCCCGGATCCCCGAGTCGGGCAACGACGACCTCACCCACCTCACGCGAGCCTTCAACGGGATGCTCGACCGGCTCGAGGGCTCGTTCGAGTCCCAGCGCCGCCTGCTCGACGACGTCGGGCACGAGCTCCGCACGCCCCTGACGATCGTGCGCGGCCACCTGGAGCTCATGGACACCGCCGACCCGGCGGACGCGGCGGAGACGCGCGACCTCGCGCTCGACGAGCTCGACCGGATGCACCGCCTGGTCGACGACCTGGTCACCCTCGCGACCGTCGGGCAGCCCGACTTCGTGCGGCCCGCGCCGGTCGAGCTGGGCCGGCTCACCGACGACGTGCTCGACAAGGCGCGGACGCTGGGCGAGCGCACCTGGCTGGTCGACTCCCGCACCGACGCCCGCACGATGGCGGACGCGCAGCGCCTCACCCAAGCGTGGCTGCAGCTCGCCGCCAACGCCGTGAAGTTCTCCGCGCCGGGCAGCGTGGTCGCGATCGGGTCACGCACGACGCCGGACGGGGCGCGCGTGCGCCTGTGGGTGCGCGACGAGGGTGTCGGCATCGCGCCGGACGACCTGGAGCGCGTCTTCGACCGTTTCGCGCGCGGCGACCACGACGGCGAGCGGCGGGACGGCTCCGGGCTCGGCCTGGCGATCGTCGCGGCCATCGCCGAGGGGCACGGCGGCGAGGTGACGGTCGAGTCCGTCCCCGGCCGGGGCTCCACGTTCGCGGTCGTCGTGCCCGTGCTGCCCGTGCCCGACGCGGGCCCCGACCCGACCCCCGGGCGCGCCGTGCCCCCCGTCGGCCGCACGGCGCCGACCGCGCGCTCCGCGCCCACCCCCGAGCTGCCCCCGCGCACCGCCCCCGACCGGGAAGGACCCGCCACGTGAGCCAGATCCTCATCGCGGAGGACGAGACCCGCATCGCGTCGTTCGTCGCGAAGGGGCTGCGCGCCTCCGGCTACGCGAGCACGACGGTCGCGACCGCGCGGGAGGCGTTCGACCTCGCGTCGTCGGGCGACTTCGACCTCATGGTGCTCGACCTCGGGCTGCCCGACCAGGACGGCTTCACGGTGCTGCGCCGGCTGCGCGAGGCGAGGGTGACGCTGCCGGTCATCATCCTCACCGCCCGCACGTCCGTGGCGGACACGGTGGCCGGGCTCGAGGGCGGCGCCGACGACTACATGCCCAAGCCGTTCCGCTTCGAGGAGCTGCTGGCCCGCATCCGGCTGCGGCTGCGGGCCGAGCCGGCGGGCGAGGTCACGGTGCTCAGCCACGGCGACCTCAGCCTCGACCTGCGCACCCGCCGGGCCACCGCCGCCGGCGTCGAGGTGGACCTGTCGGCCCGGGAGTTCGCGCTCGCCGAGGCGTTCCTGCGCAACGCCGGGCAGGTGCTCAGCCGCGAGCAGCTGCTCTCGCGGGTGTGGGGGTACGACTTCGACCCGGGCTCCAACGTGGTGGACGTGTACGTGCGCTACCTGCGCAACAAGCTCGGCGCCGAGCGGTTCGTCACCGTGCGCGGCATGGGCTACCGCCTGGCCTGACCCGACATGCCGAACAGGCGGTCGTGCACGTTCTGAACGCTCAGAACGTGCACAACCGCCTGTTCGCCGTCGGGGGCGGGTCGGGGTGGTCAGTCCGCGGACGCCGCCGTCGGGGCGGTCTGCGCCGACTGCGGGGTGACCGGGCTGACCGGGCTGACCGGAGAGGCCGCGGTCGCCGGACTGGCGGCGGTCGGCGCCGTCTGGGCGGACGGGGCGGTGTTCGCGGTCTGCGTCGTCGGCGCGGTGGTCGCCGTGGCGACCGAGCCCGCCGTCACGGTGGTGATGGACGTGCCGTTCGCCGTCGCCGCCGGCGACGGGCTCGCGGCCGTGCCCACCGCCGCCGAGCCCGCCGAGCCCGCCGGGGCCCCGTCGTCGCCCACCTGCACGGCGGACGCGACGACCGCGTCGGACGGCGTGCGGTCGAACGTGCCCTGGGCCGCGGCGACGCCGGCACCCAGGCCGACCGCGCCCAGCGCGCCCGTGACGATCCATGCGCTGCGTGCCTTCATCGTGCTGCTCCTTCGTCGGGTGGTTCCTGGCGGGCGTCTCCCGCCGACTGGTCCCCAGCCTCGTGGGCCACCGTGAGAGGGCCGGGAGGCGTGGATGAGAGGGTTCTCAGACTGCGGCCGCGTCCGCGGCGAGGCGCTCGGCGACGTCGAGGAACTCCCCCACGGCCGCGGCGTCCTCGGCCCCCGCCGCCAGGGAGACGACGACGGCCGCGGCCCGGGCGCGCAGCAAGGCCGGCTCCACCGCGCTGCCGAAGGCCTCGAGGCAACGGTCCACCAGCCCGCCCACCCCCGCGTACGCGCCCGGGTCGAGCGACGGCAGCACCGCCAGGTGCGCGACGGCGCACGCCAGGTCGTCCACCAGGTACCCGGGGCCCAGGGTGTCGACGTCGAGCACGGCGCCGACGCGCGGTCGCGCCCGGCCGCCGGCATCCGCCCGGCCGGTCCCGGGGTCCAGCAGCAGGTTCGCGGCGTGCAGGTCGCCGTGCGTCACGACGAGCGGCCCGGGGTCGCCCGCGGCGACGACGACGTCGATCGCCTCGCGCAGCGCGGCGAGCCGGGCGGCGTCGACCCCGTGCACGGTCGCGAGCGCACCGAGGTAGTGGGCCGAGCGGTCGGCCCACGCGGGGCGGCGCGGCAGGGCGAGGCCCGCGCGCGGCAGCGCCGTCGCGACCCGCAGCAGCTCCGCCGGGTCGATGCCGGCGGGCTGGTCGGCGGCGGGGGTGCGCGCGACGAGCTCCGCGACGGACTCGCCGCGGATCTCGTCGAGCAGGACGACGCCGTCGGAGGCCCAGGACCGGACCCGCGGCGCGGCCACGCCGCCGGGGCGCGCCGTGAAGAGCGCGTGCCGCCGCACGAGGTCGTCGACGCGCGTCGGGCGCACCACCTTGACGTACGCGGCGCCGTCCGCGGTGCGCGCCCGCAGCACGGCACGGCGCAGGGGGCGGTAGGTGACGGTCTCGAGGGAGAGCAGCGGGGCGTCGGACCCGGCGGCGCGCAGGCGCCCGGCCACCCGGTCGGGCGTGCTGCCCGCCGCGAGCCCGGGCAGGGCCGGGTCGTACGGGTGGCGCCACACGTGCACCGAGCGCCCGCCGTCGTCGAGTCGCACGACGCCGGGGCCGAGGCCGCCGTCCGCGTCGGCACCGGCCCGGTCGCCGCGGGCACGGCGGAACGCCGACGCGCGGGCGCTCGTCGCGAACAGGTGCTCCGGCCCGCGGACCGTGCGCCCGCCGGCCTCGCGACGCGCGACGACGTCGTACGCCACGGTGACCTCGGCGCCGGGGCGTGCGTGCACCTGCCGCACCGACCACGACTCGAGCGCGGCGCCGTCGGCCGCGAGCGCCGCGCCCAGGACGTCCGCGGCCGCGTCGCCGGTGAGCAGGTCGAGCCAGGCGCGGTGGTCCGCGGGCGGCGTCGGGGTGGGGCGCGTCGGGGCGGGGCTGGTGGGCGGCACGGCACCATCCGACGGGGCGCGCGCGTGACCGGGGTGAGACGTCGATGAGAGGACTCTCATCCGGCCGGGCCGGAGGGCGGGAGCGTCAGAGGGACACGTCGTCGAGCCCGAGCCACCCGGCGAGGTCCGCGAGCTCGCCGCGCACCGCCTGCGACACGTCGGGGTCGAACGGCAGGTCCTCGTGGATCGCGGCCACCCGGAGCACGCCCGCCCTGCGGTCGGCGGTGGCGTCGACCTTGCCGACGAACCGGTCCCCGTGCAGCACGGGCAGCGCGAAGTAGCCCCAGCGACGCTCGGCGCGCGGCTTGTACATCTCGAGCACGTAGTCGAAGTCGAAGACCTCCAGCAGCCGGGCACGGTCCTGCACGAGCGCGTCGAACGGCGAGAGCACCGCGGTGCGGCCCTCGAACGGCTCGTCGACGCCGTCCAGGGCTGCCGGGTCCACGAGCCACGTCCGCTCGGTGCCCTCCACGGTGACCGGCGTGCCCACCAGGTCCACGTGGTCCTCGTCCCCCGGCAGGCCGGGCAGGCGGGCCCGGGTGATGCCGCGCGCCCGCACGCGGCGCGCGACCCGCTCGCGCGCCGCCTCCGCGCGCGGCAGCGGGTCGACGTCCGGGTACACGCGCTCGGCCAGGTCCCACAGCCGGTCGCGGCCCCGTCGCCCGCAGACGGCGACGTCGCCGTGCAGGCTCGCGAACTCCAGCATCTGCGTGACGTTGCGGTGCCCGGTCCAGCCGGTCGAGCGCCAGGGCCGCACGCTCGTGTCGGGGACGTCGCGGGCGACGAGCGGCCCCTCGGCCTCGAGCAGGCGCAGGACGTCGTCGAGGAACGGCGCGTTGTCGTGGAACCAGCCGGCGCGCCAGTCCCCGAACGGCCACCGGCGCATCTGCTCGAGGTACAGCGGCAGGTCCTCGATCGACCGCACCGTGCCGCCGAGGCGGAAGAGCATCCGGTCGGCGAGCGCGTCCTCCACCGCCCCGGGCCACGTCGCGCGGCCGAGCCTCGACCACGGGACCAGGTCGACGGCGGGCGCGACGGCGGCGGTCGGGTCGACCGGCAGCACCATCAGGTGCTCGACCGTCGCCAGGAGGTCGTCCGGGCGGTGGGCGTCGAGCAGCTGGGCCCGCACCGCGATGCGGCGGGCCTGGTCCCGCGTCAGCCTGACGGGCGTGCCCGTGCCCCGGTCGGTGACCACCCGACGACGGTAGCGCCGGGCCCCGACACCCGACCGGCTACCCGCGGACGTCCGCCGCCACGCCCGCCGCGACCGACCTGCCCGCGGCGACCACCTGGTCGAGCACGGCGAGGGTCGCCGGACCGGGCGCCCCTCCGGTCGTGCGGTGCCGGGCGACGATCTGCCGCGTCCCCAGCCCGGGCAGCGCGACGACCTGCACGGCCTCGGGCAGGGGGTCCCGCGCCGCGAGCGCCGGGACGACGGCGACGCCGAGGTCGGCGGCGACCAGCGCGAGGGCGACCGCGTAGTCGTCGTACCGGTGCGTCAGCGGCGTCGTCGCCCCCGAGGCGGCGTGCGCGCGCTGCACCACGCGGTCGGCGGCGTGGCCCGCCTCGGCCCCGAGCCAGGTGGCGTGGGCCAGGTCGGTCAGCCGCTCGGGCGCGGGCCGGTCGGCGGGCAGCACGACCAGCCACGGCTCGTCCAGGACCGGCACGTCGCGCATCCCGGCAGGGGTGGTCCGCCCGATGGCGCTCTCGGTCTCGGTGAGGATCAGGTCGAGGTCTCCGCGGCGCAGGTCCCGTTGCGCGGCCTCGCCCTCGGTCTGGCACAGGTGGACGTCGAGGCCGGGGGCGGTGCGCGCCAGCCCCCCGGCCAGCGGCGCGAGCAGGCCGCCGACCAGGGTGGGCGACGCGCCCACCGCGACGGTCCCGCTCGGCTCGCCGGCCAGCTCGGCGAGGGCCCGGCGCGTGTCGGTGAGCTCGGCCTCGATGCGCTCCGCCGCGGCGACGACCAGCCGGCCGGCGGGCGTGAGGACGGCCCCGGCGGGCTGCCGGTCCACGAGCCGTTGGCCCGACTCCGCCTCCAGGCGCGCGACCTGCTGCGAGACGGCCGACGGGGAGACGCCGAGCGCCGCGCCGGCGGCCACGATGCCGCCGTACCTGTGCACCGCGAGGAGGGTGGCGATCCGGCGGGGGTCCAGGTGGGTCGGACGAGCCTGCTGCATCACAAAATCTTAAGGCAGACCCCGCGTAACTTCTATTGATCTACAGCAATGCGTCGCCCACGATGGGGCGATGTCGACGTCGAACCTCCCGCCCCGTTCCGCGGACGGACCGGCCCCGGCGCGCGGCGGTGCCGTCCTGGTCGCCGCGGGCGCGCTGCTGTGGGGCACGGGCGGCGTCGCGGCCGCGACGATCGCCGCCCACAGCGCGATGTCGCCCACCGCGGTCTCCGCGCTGCGCCTGCTCGGGGGCGGCCTGGCCGTGCTCGCGGTCACCGCGGCCACCGGGCAGCTCCGCCGGGTCCCCCGGACCCGCGCCTCCGCGCGGCACGTCGCGCTCACCGCCGCGCTGACCGCCGTCTTCGGGGCCGCCTACTTCCAGTCCGTCGCGCACGTGGGCGTCGCGGTCGCCACCGTGGTCGCCCTGGGGGCGGCGCCGCTGGTCGTGGCGGCCCGCGCCGCCGTCCGCGCGCGCCGGCTCCCGCGCGTCCCGGTGCTCATGGGACTCGTGACGTCCGTCGTCGGGCTCGCGCTCGTCAGCGGCGTGCGGCCGGTCGCCGGCTCGTCCCGGGACCTGGCAGCGGGACTGGCCCTCGCGCTCGTCGCCGCCGTCGCGTTCGCCGCGACCACCGTCGTCAACCGGCGCGCGCTGCCCGGGCTGGGGCCCGCCCCGCTGCTCGGGACGTCGTTCCCGCTGGCGGGGCTCGTGTCGCTGCTCCCCGCCGCCGGGACCGGCCTCGCGCTCGGCTCCCTCGACGCCACGGCGTGGTGGACCCTCGCCTTCCTCGCCCTCGTGCAGACCGCCGTCGGCTACCTGGCGTTCTACGCCGGGCTCCAGCGCGGCGTCGGCGCCACGTCGGCGGCGCTGCTCTCGCTGCTGGAACCGGTCGGCGCCGCCGTCCTGGCCGTCGCCGTGCTGGGCGAGGCGCTCACGCCGACGGCGGTCCTCGGCATCGCCCTCGTCCTCGGGGCCGTGCTGCTCGCCCGGGACCGGGCCGTCACGCCCCGCCCGCGGGCAGGCGCCCGTCGGCGGGCGGATGGTCCCCCGGGACGACCCGGCACGGCACCCCGGGCGGACGCGCGGGAGGGCGCCGCGGCGTAGCGTGCCGGGCATGGACCGCGGCCCGCTCGACCGGCGGCGCCCCCGGCTGTTCCTCGCGGTGGCGCTGGCCGTCGTCGTGACGGTCGGGACGTTCGGGGCGTCGCACTGGCAGCCGGGCGCGCGCGACGTCGACGCGCTGGGGCTGCTGCTCGCGCTCGTGGGGCCGGTCGTGCTGCTCACGCTCCCCCGCCGCCCCGTCCTCGCGGTGCTGCTCGCGGTCGGCGCCGTCGGCACCTACCTCGCGCTCGGCTACGCCTGGGGGCCGGCGCTGGGCGGCACGGTCGGAGTCCTGGTCATGGTGCTGCTCACGGGGCCCGCCGCCCGGGCGCGGGTCGTCGCCTGGTCGGGCGCCGTGCTGATGTGGGGAGTCGTGGTGGGCGCGGCCGCCCTGCGCGACGACGGGACCCGCGTCGGCGGCCTGCTCGGCGGCGCCGCCTGGACCGCCGTCGCGCTGCTGGTCGCGACCGGCGTCCGGGAGCGGCTCGCCCGGGCCGCCGCGTGGCGGGCCGCCCGCGCGGACCGGGAGCGGACCGCCGTCGCCACCGAGCGCCTCCGCATCGCGCGCGAGCTGCACGACGTCCTCGCGCACTCCCTGTCCGCGATCAACGTGCAGGCGGGCGTCGGGCTGCACCTGCTGGACCGCGACGTCGACCAGGCGCGCTCCGCGCTCGCGTCCATCAAGGCCACGAGCCGCGACGCGCTCGACGAGGTGCGCGCCGTGCTCGGCGTCGTCCGCGGCGAGGACGACGGCGGCGACGGCACCTCCGAGCCGCGCACGCCCACCTGGGACCTCGCCGCCCTCCCCCGCCTGGCGGAGCCGCTGCGCGCCCGCGGTGTCGCCGTGCGCTTCGACGTCGACCCCGACCTCCTGCCCCCGGGCGCCGTCCCCGCGCACCTCGCCGGCGTGGCGTACCGCGTGGTGCAGGAGGCGCTGACCAACGTGGGCCGGCACGCGTCGCGGGCGCGGACCGTCGTCGTGCGCGTCGCCGGGGGCGGCGACCTGCTGCGCGTCGCGGTGGACGACGACGGCGGGCCGTCCGGCGCGCGCGGGGACGCGGTCGGCTACGGGCTGCGCGGCATGCGCGAACGCGTCGAGGGCGCGGGCGGCGCCCTCGACGCCGGGCCCGGCGCGCGCGGGTTCTCCGTCGCCGCGACCATCCCGCTGCCCGCCGACGTGTCCGCCCCGGGGCCGTCGGACGCACGGCCTCCTCGGGCGCCGCGGGGGTCCGACAGCTCGCGGGAGGACGCATGATCCGGGTGCTGCTGGCCGACGACCAGGCACTGGTGCGCGGCGGCTTCCGCGCGCTGCTGGACGCCGAGGACGACATGACCGTGGTGGGCGAGGCCGCGACCGGCGACGAGGCCGTGCGCCTGGCCCTGCGGCTGCGGCCCGACGTCGTGCTCATGGACGTGCGGATGCCCGGCGCGGACGGGCTGGAGGCGACCCGGCGCATCGTCGCCGACCCGGGCGCGGGCGGCGTGCACGTGGTGGTCGTGACGACGTTCGAGCTGGACGAGTACGTGGCCGAGGCCATCCGCGGCGGCGCGAGCGGCTTCCTCGTCAAGGACACCGAGCCCGCCGACCTCGTGCGCGCGGTGCGCGTGGCGGCGGCCGGCGACGCGCTGCTCTCCCCCGGCGTCACCCGCCGGCTGCTCGCCCGGGTCGCCGACGCGACCCGCGACGTGCCGCCTCCTCCCGGCCTCGACGACCTCACCGCCCGCGAGCGCGAGGTGCTCGTCGAGGTCGCCGGCGGCCTGTCCAACGACGAGATCGCGCGCGCCCTCTACCTGTCCGAGTCGACCGTCAAGACGCACGTCTCGCGCGTCATGGCCAAGCTGGGCGCCCGCGACCGCGCGCAGCTCGTCGTCGCGGCGTACGAGGGCGGCGTCGTGCGGCCGGGCTGGACCGGCTGACCTCCGCCGGCCCGGCGCACCACGGCGGCACGAGGGGACGACGCAGGTCGGTACGAGGGGCTGACGACGGCGCCCGCCCCGCCGGGCGACGGTGGTGGCGAAGGGCCCGCACCGGGCGGACCCACCGTCACGAGGAGTCCCCGATGCTCACCACTGCCACCGCGACCGCCGTCCCCGCGGCCCTCGCCGCGCACCCGTACGCCGCCGGCGGCGGGCCGGGCTGGTGGATCGTCTTCCCGATCCTGTGGTTCCTGCTCTTCGCCACCGTCGTGTTCCTCATCGCCCGCCGCGCGCGCCGGTACGGCCCGCCGTGGGCCCGCGGCGGTGCGGGCGGCGTCGACGTCCTGGGCGAGCGGTACGCCCGCGGCGAGATCGACGAGGCCGAGTACCGGCAGCGGCTCGCCGTCCTCAAGGAGGACCGGCGCTGAGGGCCGGCGCTGACGACCGGCGCCGCTCCGGTCGAGAACGCGATCGGTCCCGCCGCCCCGAGGGCGGCGGGACCGACCGCGTTCTCGACGGGTTCGCTCGCCCCGCGGACCGGGCCCAACCTTTTCCCTCCGTCGTGCGTCTGAGCAGGTGAACGGCAGACGACAGGTCACGACACGGTGACGATCACGACACGAACGGAGCGCTGCGTTCGCGCCCCGGGCACCCGCAGGGCACGGTAGTACCCCGCGGCGCGCCTGGTGCGCCGACGGCGCGGAAGGGGCTCCATGCGTACGGTTCCCAGCCTGAGGCGACGCCTGCGGGCGTCGCTCGTCGGCGTCCCGGTGGTGCTCGCCCTGACCCTTGCCGGGTGCGCTCCCCTGTCCGGCGAGACCGAGCCCGAGCCGGGCGCGGCCCCGACGACCTCCGCTCCCTCGTCCGAGGACGGCGCCGGGTCGGCGTCCGACGACGCGCAGGGTCGTGCCGACCAGGACGCGCAGGAGCAGGCCGAGCAGGAGGCCGCCGAGAAGAAGGCGGCGGAGAAGAAGGCCGCCGAGGAGCAGGCCGAGCAGGACGCTGCGGAGGAACGGGCCGCGGAGAAGGCGAAGAAGGCCGCGGAGAAGAAGGCCGCCGAGAAGAAGGCCGCCGAGAAGGCCGCGAAGGAGCAGGCGGAGCAGGAGGCGGCGGAGAAGAAGGCCGCCGAGGAGCGGGACAAGATGCTCGAGTACGGCGACTCCGGCGAGCGGGTCGTCGCGCTCCAGGAGCGGCTGCAGGAGCTCGGGTACTTCATCCAGGACGCCGACGGAAGCTTCGGCCCGGCCACCCAGCAGGCGGTGTGGGCGCTGCAGAAGGCCGCCGGGCAGTACCGTGACGGCGTCGTGGGTCCCAAGACGCAGGCCGCGCTGGACGACGGCGTCCGCCCGAAGGCGCACACGTCGTCGGGCAAGGCGATCGAGATCGACCTCGACCGGCAGCTGCTCATGACCGTCGAGGGCGGCAAGGTCACCCGGATCATCAACGCGTCGTCGGGCAACGGCGAGACGTACGAGGCCAAGGGCCGCAGCTACCACGCGACGACGCCGCGCGGCTCCTACGCCGTGTACATGGAGCGCAACGGCATGCACGAGTCCACGCTGGAGCTGGGGTCGATGTACCGGCCGAAGTACTTCTCCGGCGGGTACGCGGTGCACGGCTCGGGGTCCATCCCGCCGTACCCCGCGTCGCACGGCTGCGTACGCGTGTCCAACGCCGCGATGAACTGGCTCTGGGACTCGTGGGGCACGCCGAAGGGCACGCCGGTCGTCCTCTACTGACCCGGCCCGCGGTGCCGGCTACAGGGCGGTGCCGACCAGGACCGGCTCGGGCTCGAGCTCGATGCCGAACGCGTCGCGGACGCCGTCGCGCACGGCGCGGGCGAGGGCCACGAGGTCGGCCGCCGTCGCTCCGCCGCGGTTGGTCAGCGCGAGCGTGTGCCGCGTCGACAGGCGCGCCGGGCTGTGCTCGCCCGCGACGCCGAAGCCCTTGGTGAACCCCGCGTGCTCGATGAGCCAGGCGGCGCTCGTCTTCACGAGCGTCGGGTCGACGACGCCGAGGCTCGGGCTCACCGTCGACTCCGGCGTCGCGGAGCGCACGGCGAAGCGCGGCGCGTCCTCGGGCAGCTCGTCCGCCGCGTCGGCCGGCAGCACCGGGTTGGTGAAGAACGACCCCGCCGACCAGCGGTCGTGATCGCCGAGCGGCACCCCGCCCACGCCGTCCAGCAGCATGCCCTTGCCGCCGCGCAGCTCCAGCACGGCCTCGCGCACCTCGGCCGACGGCGCGCGCTGCCCCACCTCGACGCCGAGGCGCCGGGCGAGCTCGCCGTAGCCGACGGGCGCGGACAGGCTGCCGAGCCGCATCTGCAGGTTGACCTCGAGCACGACGTACCGCGGCGTGGGGTACCAGGGCGCGCCCTCGCCGCCGTCGGCCCGCATCGTGCGCTTGAGCAGCGACGTGCGGTACCCGAAGCCCAGCTCGCTGAGCGTGAAGGTCCTGCGGCTGCCGGTGGCGCGGTCCCAGGTGACCACCGACGCGACGACGCCGGACACCTCCTGGCCGTACGCGCCGATGTTCTGCACCGGCGCGGCGCCGAGGGTGCCCGGGATGCCGGACAGCGCCTCGACCCCCACCCACTCGTTCGCGACGGCCTCGGCCACGAAGGCGTCCCAGTCCTGCCCGGCGGGCAGGCGCAGGCTCGCGCCCCCGCAGGCGCCGTCGGTGCCGCAGGAGTCCTCGAGGTCGGCGCTGAGGCCCTGGCGCGCGTCGCGCACGACGACGCCGGCGAACCCCTCGTCCGCGACCAGCAAGTTGGAGCCGCCGCCGATCACGAGCAGCGGCCGCCCGGCGTCGTCCGCGGCGCGCACCGCGTCGATCAGCTCGGCCTCGGACTCCGCCTCGACGTACTCGTCGACCGGGCCTCCGACGCGCAGCGTGGTGAGCTCGGAGAGGGCCGGAGCGGCCGTCTCGCGCCCGTCGTGCTCACGGGCGGGCTCGTCGGCGGACGGCGTGTTCAGGGTCGACAGGCTCACTCGCCCAGCGTACGCGCCGGGTCGGGAGCGGCCGGCAGCGGCTTCGCCGCCCCGGCGACCAGCAGCCCCAGCGCCACGGGCACGGCCAGCACCAGCAGGGCGTCGCGGTAGCCGACGTGCTCGGCGAGGAAGCCGATGAGCGCGGGGCCGACGAAGAACGCCGAGTACCCGATCGTCGAGACGACGGAGACGCGCAGGGCGGCACGCTTCGGGTCGTCCGAGGCGGCGGACATGCCCAGCGGGAACCCGAGCGACGCGCCGGCGCCCCAGATCGCGACCCCGACCAGCGCGACCCACAGGGACGGCACGAGCGCGAAGACGAGGACGCCCACGAGCGCGGCCGCGCCGCACACCCGCAGCATGGGCACGCGGCCGTAGCGGTCGATGAGCGACGTGCCCGCCAGCCGGGCGAGCGTCATCGCGCACAGGAAGACGGCGAGGCCGATGGCGCCGACGGAGTCGTCGGTGCCGAAGCCGTCGACGACGGCGAGGCTCACCCAGTCGTTCGCCGCCCCCTCGGTGAGGGCGGCGGCGAGCACGACCAGTCCCACGAGCAGCGTGCGCGACTCGCGCCAGGTCGCCAGGGTGTCGCGCAGGGTGTGGCCGGTGCCCGTGTCGACGGCCGTGGCCGGGTCGGCCCGCGTGTCCGGCGCGGGCGCCCCCACCGCCGCGGCGTCCGCCGTCGGCTCGAAGAACCGCACGCAGGCCACCACCACCAGCAGGTCGATCACCATCACGGTGATGACGTGCCCGGGCAGCGAGGCGCCGGCGTGCGCCGCCAGGGCGCCGATGCCCGCGCCCGCGACCGTCCCGAGCGAGAAGCCGGCGTGGAAGCGCGGCATGACGGACTTCCCCAGGCGCTGCTCGACGACGGCGCCCTCGAGGTTCATCGCCGCGTCCCAGATGCCCACGCCCATGCCGCCGAGGAAGAGGCCGACGCGCACCAGCATCGGGTGGTCGCCGTCGACGGCGAGGGTGGCGACGGCGAAGCCGGCGGCGGCCAGCGCGGCGAACGACACGCAGGTGCGGCCGGCGCCGATGCGGGAGGCGATCATGCCCGACAGCGGCAGCGCGACGAGCGACCCGATGGCTCCCGTGAGCAGCAGCACGCCCATCTCCGCCTCGGAGAAGCCGAGGCCGTCACGCACCGCGGGGATGCGGGAGGCCCACGTGGCCATCCCGATCCCGGCGACCACGAAGACGACGAAGACGGCCCAGGCCGCACGGACGGCGTGCGCGGGCGGCGCGGCCGGGCGCTCGGGCGGCAGATCGGTGCTCACGGTCCGACGCTTCCGGATTCCGCCACGCCGGTCAAATCGATTCGAGCACGCGCTGGTCAGCGCAGGTAGGCTTCGCCCCGGACCTCGCCGGAAGGAGCCCCATGGGCCGCAGCAACGCCCGACCGACCCTCGCGCGGGTGGCCGAGCTCGCGGGTGTCTCGGTCTCCACCGCCTCGCTGGCGTTCTCGGGCGCGGGACCGATCACCGCCGAGACGCGCGACAAGGTGCTCGCCGCCGCCGCCGAGCTGGGCTACTCCGGCCCCAACCCGCTGGGCCGGCAGCTGCGCTCCGGACGCTCCGGCATCGTGGGCGTCGTCCTCGGCGACCAGCCCGGCCGCGCCTTCCGCGACCCGGTCGCGGTCAAGGTGCTCGACGGCCTCGTGGACGTGCTCGGCGCCGAGGGCCTGGGCGTGCTGCTCATCCCCGGCGTGCGCGCGGTCCCCGGGCCGCGCGTCGACGGCGAGGAGACGGCGCCCGTGCCCGCCGTCGACCCCCTGCTGGAGTCCGCCGCCATGGACGTGGCCGTGCTCGTGTGGGGCGTGCTCACCGACGACGCGACGCTCGCGGCCCTGCGCCGCCGCGACGTCCCCGTCGTGGTCGGCGAGGGCGGCCGGGTCGAGGGCGCGCCGCTCGTGGCCCTGGACGACCGGGCGGGCACGGCCCTGGCCGTGCGCCACCTCCAGGAGCTGGGGCACACCCGCATCGCGGAGATCACGCTGCCTCTCGACGCCGCCGAGCGGTCCGGCCCGATCGACGCGGCGCGCCTCGCCCAGGCGGACCGCACGTCGACGCGGCACCGTCTCGCGGGCGTCCGCGACGCGGTGGAGCCCGTGATCTCGTGGGAAACGCCCGCGTCCCTCGTGGAGCACGGTCGCGACGCCGCGACGGAGATCCTCGGGGCGTGGGTGCCCGAGACGGAGCGCCCGACGGCGATCGTCGCGCACTCGGACCTGCTCGCCGCGGGTGCCGTCATCGCGGCCCGCGAGCTCGGGCTGCGCGTGCCCGAGGACGTCTCGGTCGCGGGCTTCGACGGTATCGACCTGCCGTGGCTCTCCCCCGACGTGCTCACCAGCGTGCACCAGCCGCTGCAGGCCAAGGGCGCCGCGCTCGGCCGCGCCGTCCTGGGCGTGCTCGCGGACGAGGAGCCCACCTGCACCACGCTCCCCGTGGAGCTCGTGCCCGGCACCACGACCGGCCCCGTGCCCGACGTCGTCCGCCCCGCCGACCCGCAGGCCTGACGCCGGCCCGGCGCCGGCTCAGCCGGCGGTGCCGAACGCTGCCGCGACGAGCTCCTCGGCGCGCTCGCGGGGGCAGAACGCCAGCACGGCCTCCTTCGGCCCCTGGGGGGACTCGAAGCGCACGGTGCCCGCGGCCTCGAAGCCGAACGCCGCCATGCGCGCGACCGCGGACCGGTTGCGGGCGTCCGGCTCGCCGACCAGCCGCCGCGTGCCCGGGCGGGCGAACGCGAAGGCGAGCACCGCCGGCCCGACCACGGCCCACGGCACGACGTCGTGGCGCGCGGCCGGCCCGTCGCCGCCCTTGAAGAAGTGCATGCCGAGGTCGCCGGGGAGCACGTCGTAGGCCGTCGAGACCGGGTCGTCCTCCGGGTGGTACAGCTGCACCAGGACCACCGGCTCGCCGTCCCAGCGCACCAGGTAGGCGTGGTGCGTGGGCAGGGAGTCGACGAACGCGTACGTGGCGCTCAGGTCCTCGCGGCTCAGGCCCGCCAGGCCCCAGAACCCGGCGTGCGGGCGGTTGACCCACTCGTGCAGCACGTCGAGGTCCCCGACCGGGTCCAGCACGTGCGCCGTGACCGTGCCCGCGCCCGGGACGTCGGCGCGCCACACCTCCGCGCCGCGCGCCCCGGAGAGCAGACGGTCGGACGTCGCAGGCTCGGGCAGGGAATCGGGCAAGGGCTCGGTCGGGTGGTCGGCGGTGGGCTCGCGGGTCATCGGTCCTCCGAGGGTCGTCGGGTCGGCAGGGGTTCCGGGCGCAGCCGCGCCCAGTCGGTCTCGATCGGGGTGGTGCGCGCCTCGGCCCACGCGGGGTGCTGGTCGGCGAAGTGCGGCGAGCGGGGGTCGCCGGAGGCGCCGAACGGCACTCCCCAGCGGCTGCGGCGGCGGTCGCCCAGGTCCCACACCCAGCGGGCGACCGACCCGTGCAGGACGGCGTGGGTCACGCCGGGCACGCCCGCCGTGCAGCGGACCGCGTCGACCGACCCGCCCAGCGGACGCGCGTGCTCCGCCGGCACCGCGGGCACCGCCGCGCCCGGAACCAGGCCCAGCGCGTGCAGCGGGGCCAGGCGGTGCAGGTCGCCCCACGTCTCGACCGGGCGGCCGGGGTGGTCGCCCGGGTGGTCGCCGCTCGGCTCGTCGTGGACGTCGACGTCGTCGAGGTCCGCGAGCGCCTCCGCGGCCAGGCGCCCGTCGTCGACGACGCCCGAGCCCAGGATCACCGCGAGCGCGTCTCCGACGCGTGCGACGACGTCGAGCCACGGCGCGAAGACCTCGGGCAGGCCGTGGGGCTCGTGCAGCGCGGTGAGGGCCGGGTCGGCCGCGACGCGGCGCACCAGCGCGTGCCGCCAGCGCGCGAACAGCGCGGCGTCCGCGGAGCCGGCGTCCATCCGCGCGCCCGCCGCCGCCCACGCGCGCAGCCGCGCAGCGCGGCCCGCGGTCCCGACAGCGCCGACCGCCTCGGCCGCCCCGAGCGCGCCGACGGACGGGCCCGGCCCGAGCCGGGCGACGAGCCCCGCCGCGCCGCCGTCGTGGGTGTCCGCGAGCACGCGGTCCTGGGCCGCGGCCGTCTCCCCGCCGGGCGGCGGGTCGGCGAGCAGCGCGCGCACGCGCGCGGCCCGGTGCGGGGCGTAGGCGTGGCCGAGGTCGTGCTCCGTCCGCGCGGGGCGGTGGTTGGCGTCCACCGCGACGTCGGTCACGACGGCGGGCGCGGGCAGCCGGCGCCACGCCGGCGGGGTGCCGCCGGTCGCCGGGACGACGCGGCCCGACGGCGCCACCTCGGGCACCAGGCCGGCGGTCAGGCGCAGCACCTCGCCGGTCGAGTCGGCGGCGAGCACCCGGTCCACGGGGTCGACCCAGCCGGCGAACGCGGTGGCGACGTCGCGCGCCGTGGCCGCGTGCTGGAGCGCGCGCCAGGCGGCCACGCCGGCGTCCGCGGTGACGCGCACGGGCCAGCGGAGGCTGTGCCGGTCCGTGACGAGCGGGCCGCGGGGCGTCTCGGCCCAGCGCACGACCACGGGTTCGCCGCCGCGCACGGGCACGGTGTCCGAGCCCTGCGCGACCACCCGCGCCCCCGCGGCGGCGGCGTCGCACCCCTCCGCGTACAGCTCGACGTGGTGCGCCATCGCGTTGGTGACGCCCCAGGCCACGACGGTCTCGGCGGATCCGGCCGACGACACCGCCTGCCCGAAGTGCAGCACCCCCGGGACGCCCGGGAAGGCCAGCCCGACGACGTCGTGCCCCGGGCGGGCGAGCCGGACCTGCTGGTAGACGCCGGGCAGCTCGAGCAGCCGGTGCGGGTCGCCGGCGAGCAGCGGAGCGCCGGACGCCGTGCGGGAGCCGTGCAGGGCCCACGCGTTGGACCCCGACGACGGGCCGCCCGCGCCGTCCCGCGCGCCCCACCAGCCGACGGCCGCGTCGCCCAGGGTCGGGCCGAGCGTGCGCGCCACGTGCTCGCGCCACAGCAGGTGCGGGAAGCCGCTGAACAGCACGTGGTGCACCAGGAACGTGCCGACCGGCGTCCAGGGCCGCCAGGGCTCGTCGTCGGGCAGGTCCGCGCCGCCGAGGGCGCGGGCGAGCTCGGCCCGCTCGGGCGTGTCCCGCCCGCCGGCGTCGAGCCCGGCGCGCACGCCGTCGGCGTACGCGCCGAGCCACGCCCGCTCCGGCTCCGCGAGCGCGTCCCAGACCCGGCGCGTCGTGTCGGCCAGGCGCACGCGGGCGGCGAACCGGTCCCACTCCAGCCCGGCCGGGCCGACCCGCGCGGCGAGCCGCCCCTCGCCGTACCAGCGGTCGACCTCGAGCTGCCAGCCCCGGTCCAGCGCGGTGACGTAGCCCTGCCCGTACGCCAGGTCCGCCTCCGAGCCCGCCCGTACGTGCGGCACCCCGAGGTCGTCGCGGAAGAGCTCGAAGGGGTGGTTCACGGGGCGTCCGGGCGGGCGACGGGGTTGGCCATCGTCCCTGCGTACAGCAGCGAGGCGGACTGGTCGGTGAGGTCCACCATCTGCAGCGTGTTGCGCAGCTGCAGCCGGTTGAGGCACGAGTGCGCGAACCGCCGGCCCCGCAGCTCGATCCGCCCCGCCAGGTCGGGGTGCTCCGCCCCGTGCCGGTCGATCACGTCGGCCACCACGGCCCAGAACCGGTCCTCGCCCAGCACGCCGTCCACCGCGAGGATGCCCGCGAGGTGGCGAAGCACGCCGTCGAACACGTCGGTGAAGATCGACAGCGCCTTCTGGTCGGCGTCGACGACGGCGCGCGCCCGCTCCACGCCGGCCGGCAGCTCGCGGTGCCCGAGGACGGCGATCTCCTCCCCGATGTCCTTCATGAACACCTGCCGCACCACGCCGTCGCGCAGCACGAGCACCAGGTTCTCGCCGTGCGGCATGAACGCCAGGTCGTGCGCGCGCAGGCAGTGCACCAGCGGGTACAGGTAGGCGTCGAGGTAGGCGCGCAGCCACGCCTCGGGCGCGATCCCCGACTCCCGCACGAGGGCGGTGGCGAGCGCCCGCCCCGCCGCGTCGCGGTGCAGCAGGCTCGCCATGGTCGCCAGCCGCTCCCCCGGCGCGGTGCGGGGCACGGGCGACTCGCGCCAGAGCGCGGCGAGCATCTTGCGGTGCGCGCTCGGGCGGGCGGTGCGGTGGTAGACGTCGCCGGTGTAGCCGACCGACGCGCGCTCGCGCAGGACGCCGAACCCGGCGTCGCGCAGCGTGGGGTCGCCCGCGACGACGCCCGCCACCCAGTCGTTGATCTCCGGGGTGCCGCGCATGTAGGCCGGGGAGAGCCCGCGCAGGAAGCCCATGTTCTGGATCGCGAGCGCCACCTTGACGTAGTGCCGCTCGGGCCGCGTGCGGTTGAACATCGTGCGGATCGACTGCTGCGGCTGGTACTCGTCGGCGCCCGGGCCGAGGGGTACCAGGTCGCCCCGCGCGACGTCCGCGGCGAACGTGATCGGCACGCGGTGCTGCCACTGCCAGGGGTGCACCGGCAGGTACAGGTAGTCGGCGGGGTCCTGGCCGCGCGCGGCCAGCCGCTCGGCGAACGCGGCGCGCTCGGCGTCGGAGAGCTCGGCGCCGTACAGCTCCCGCTCGGTGAGGCCGTCGCCGACGGCGAGGTGGGTGTGCTCGCGCCGCGCCGCCAGCCACATCAGGCGCATCCGCTCGCCGCGCTCGGGGGCGAACGACCGGTAGTCGTCGAGGGAGAACCCGATGCGGCCGTTGTTCGCGAGGAAGCCGGGGTGCCCCTCGGTCATCGCCGCCTCGGTGGCCTGGAACGCGTCGGCCCGTCGCCGGTCGTCGTCGCCCTCGTCGCCGGCGCCGGAGCCGTGCGGGACCAGGTCCGTGAGCAGCGCCGGCACCTGCGGGGACGCACCGGCCAGCTCGCGGTCGCCCTTGGCGCACGCGGCGGCGAGGGTCGAGGACAGCTCCTCGAGGTACGTCGCCACGAGGTCGTCCGGGATCTGCAGCAGGGGCTGCAGCTCCGCCACCAGCTCCAGCGCGTCCACGGGCAGGTCGGCGCCGTCGCCCGACGACGCCGTGCGCGTGATGGACGCCGGGTCCACCACCCAGTGCTCCAGCGCGAACGTCCGCGCCGCGAACCGGTACGTGACGCCGTCGAGCGCGAGCACGAACCGGCCCGGCTCCGGGTCGGGCTCGGGGCGGAAGAGCCGCTCGTGCGCGAGCTCCGCGAGCGCCTTGGCGGCCAGGTGCCGGTGGGCGTGCTCGGCGACGTCGGGGCGCAGGTGCGGCGCGAGGTCCGCGCCGTCGCCCTCGCCGAGGCCGGCGAGGGCGCCGAGCGGCGAGGCCGCGAAATCCGCCCGCGTGCACACGCTCAGCACCGCGCGCTTGGTGTGCCCGCCGGGCCCGTCGCCGTCGTCGAGCTCCACCTCGCGCAGCACGCGGAACCCGGCGGCCGCGTTCTTCGCGGCGATCGCGCGGTTGCGCACGTCCGGCTCGACGACGACGCGCGCCCCGCCGCGGCCCTCCGCGGCCAGGCAGAAGCGCACGACGGCGGCCATCACCGCGTCGGTGAAGCCTGGCGCGCGGGCGGCCGGGTCGTCGGGCGGAGGCGCCACGAGCAGGTGCATGCCGACGTCGCCGGGTGCGGCGTCGTGCACGCCGACGAGCAGCACGCGGGCCGGGTCGTAGGTCTCGGCGTAGAAGGCGGGGACGCCGTCGACGCGGCCGAGCCAGCCGTCCTGCCGGTCGTCGTCCGCGACGTCGGCGAGGTAGTCGCCGACCTCCGCGACGCCCAGGTGCCCCATCTGCCAGAACACCGACGCCGGGTGGGTCAGCCACCCGTGCACGGTCGCGGCGTCCCGCGCCGGGTCGACCGGCTCGAGGACGACGGCGTCCGGGGACGTGCGGGGCGTGCTGGCGCCGCGGGCGGTCCGGGTCTCGGCGACGGCGGTCATCGGGCCACCTCCCGCTCGGCCGCGGCGGGTTCGGGCGGCGACCAGGGCGTCGAGCGCTCGCCGTCGGGCCGGCCGCCCGGCAGGCCGAACGTCTGGAACGCGATCCGTCGCTCGATCGCGTACGGCTCGCGGCCGGTGACCTGCGCGAGGATCACGGAGTTCCGCCAGGCGGCGAAGCCCAGGTCGGGCGCGGTGACACCGTGGGTGTGCGCCTCCGTGCCGCCCACGTGCAGGCGGCCGCCCGCGCCGGCCGTGTAGTCGCGGGCCACGTCCACGCGGCCCAGCTCGTCGAGGTCCACCAGGCCGGGCGCCACGAAGCCGGGCACCCCCGCCCCGTACCCGGTGGCGGCGACGACGGCGCGCGTGCGGTGCTCCGCCGTCGTGCCGAGCTGGCCGTGCCGCAGGGTGAGGACGTACTCCCCCGCACGGTCGGTGCTGCCGTCGGCTCCGTCGTCGGGCTCGTAGCGCGCCGCGACCACCTCCGTGTCCGACAGCAGGGTGGTCGGCACCTCTCGCCCGAGGGCCGACTTGCGGTACAGCGTGTCGTAGATGTCGTCCACGAGGTCGCCGCTGATCCCCTTGTACAGCGCGCGCTGCTCGCGGCCGAGGATCTCGCGCAGCTCGGTGGGCAGCGCGCGGTAGTGGTCGGTGTACTCCGGCGACGTCATCTCGAGCGTGAGCTTCGTGTACTCCATCGGGAAGAAGCGCGGCGAGCGGGTCACCCAGTCCACGCGGTGGGCGTCGGGCGCTGCGTCCTCGAGCAGGTCGCGGTACACCTCGGCGGCCGACTGCCCCGACCCGACGACGGTCACCGCGCCCGACGCGGCGAGGGCGGCGCGGTGCGGCAGGTAGTCGGCGCTGTGCACGACCGGCCCGGCGCCCGGGTGCCGGGCCGCCTCCGCCGCCAGGGCGGCGAGCGGTCCGGGGAGCTGCGGCGTCGTCCCGACGCCCAGGACGACGTGGCGCGCCCGGTACGTCTCCGTGCGGGCCGTGCCGTCCGGACCGGCGGAGAGGCGGGCGGTCACCACCAGGTCACCGGTCTCCTCGTCCCGGCCCACCGCCGTGACGTCACGGCCCCAGCGCAGGGTGGTGAGCCGGTCGGCCGCCCAGCGGCAGTACTCGTCGTACTCGGCGCGCAGCGGGTAGAAGGACTCGCGGATGTAGAACGGGTACAGCCGACCCGTGTCCTTGAGGAACGCGAGGAACGAGTACGGCGACGTGGGGTCGGCCATCGTCACCAGGTCGGCCAGGAACGGCACCTGGATCGTGGCGCCCTCGAGCATCATCCCGGGGTGCCAGCTGAAGCCCTCGCGCCGGTCGAGGAAGACGGCGTCGACGTCGTCGAGCGGGTCGGCGAGCGCGGCGAGGCCCAGGTTGAACGGCCCGACGCCGATGCCGACGAGGTCGTAGGTGCGGTCGTGGGCACGGTCGGTCGTGCGGGTCATCGGGCGACCTCCTCGAGGGCGGGGTCGGTGGGCGCGGCGGACGCGCGGGTCAGGCGCGGGTGGACGCCCCGGCACGGCGGCGCGTCCAGGTCGAGCAGCTCCTCGCCGGCGAGCAGCCCCTGGGCCGTGGCGCGCACCAGGTCGAGCACGCCGCGGACGTCGTCGAGCGTCGCGTCCGGGTTGAGGAGCGTGAGCTTGAGGCACGGACGCCCATCGATCACCGTCTTCGCGACGAGCGCGCGGCCGGAGTCGAACAGCACGCGCCGCACGCGCGGCACGAGGGCGTCGGCCTGCGCGTCGTCGAGGCCGCCGGGCTGGTAGCGGAACAGCACGGTGGACAGGTCGGTGGGCGCGAGGAGCCGCAGGTCGGGGTCCTCGGCGAGGTCGGCGTGCACGGCCGCGGCGAGGTCGCAGACGGCGTCGACCATGTCGCCGATCCCGTCCGCGCCCACGGCGCGCAGGGTGGCCCACAGCTTGAGCGCGTCGAACCGGCGGGTGGTCTGCAGCGACCGGTCGACGAGGTTGAGGTCGGGGTTCGGCTCCCCCGCCTCCTCGGCGGGGTTGAGGTAGTCCGCGTGCCACGCGGCCCGCGCCAGGTCGGTGGTGTCGCGCACCAGGAGCGCGCTGGAGGAGACCGGCTGGAAGAACGTCTTGTGGAAGTCGACCGTGACGCTGCGTGCCCGCTCGACGCCGTCCAGCAGGTGGCGACGGCGCGGCGAGGCCAGCAGCCCGCCGCCGTACGCGGCGTCGACGTGCAGCCAGGCCCCGACGGCGTCGCACAGGTCGGCGACCGGGGCGATCGGGTCGACGCACCCGCGGTCGGTGGTCCCCGCGGTGACGACGACGGCCATGACGACGTCGCCCGCCCGCTCGACGTCGACCAGGGCCCGGGCCAGCGCGCCCGGGTCGAGGCGGCCCTCGGCGTCGGTGCCGACGCCGATCACGGCGTCGTCGTCGAGGCCGAGCAGCAGCGCGGAGCGCGCCACGCTGAAGTGCCCGGCGGTCGTGGCGAGCACCCGCAGCCGGCCGAGCCGCTCGCGCCGCGCCGCGCCGCCGAGCCGGGCGCCGTCGGGCCCGGTGAGCGCGGCCTCGCGCGCCAGGTGCAGCGCCTGCAGGTTGGACTGCGTGCCGCCCGAGGTGAAGACGCCGTCGCTCCCGGCCGGGAAGCCGATGCGGCCGGCCGTCCACTCGACGAGGCGCTGCTCCATGAGCGTCGCGACCGTGGACTGGTCGTACGTGTCGACGGACGTGTTGATCGCGGCGAGCATCGCCTCCGCCCCGACCGCGGGGAGCGCCACCGGGCAGTTGAGGTGCGCGGCGTACGCGGGGTGGTGGAACCAGACGGCGTGCGAGGCGTAGAGGTCGGCGCTCTCGCGCAGCGCGTCGGGCGTCCCGACCGGCGGCCCGTCGAGGTCGACGGCGTCGACGAGCGCCTGCAGCTCGCGGCGGCTCGCACCGCAGAACGGCTGGCGGGCGGTCTCGACGCGGGCGGCCACGTCGTCCACGACGTCGTGCAGCGCACCGGCGTAGTCGGCCGCGGTCGCGGCTCCGAGCAGGGCGGAGGGCATCGTCACGGGGCTCCTTACGAGGATCGGGTTAGGTCAGCCTCGCCTAACTTAGGTGCCGAGACTTCCGCTGCCAACCGCAGCGACGCAGATCACACCGCCCCTCGACGCGTGCGGGCAGCGGGACGGCGGCGGCGTCGACGCCAGGGGAGGCGCCAGGGCGGGTGACCATGGTCGTCTTCACGGTGGTCGCGGCCGTGGTGGCATCGTCCAGCACTCCCTGGGCGACGACACGCAGGACCGGGTCATCGCCGGGCCGCAGGTCGCGTTCGCCGTCACGGCCGTGCTCGCGGTCCGCTTCGACCGTCCCCGGGACCGCGAGGACGACCCCGATCGTCGAGCCGTCCGAGCCGTCCGAGCCGCCCGAGCCGTCCGGACCGCCCGAGCCGTCCGGACCGCCCCCACGGCCCGGTCGGGCCCGCGCGTCCCCGTGAGAACCCGGACGGCGGGTCAGTGTCGTCGACGCACCAGACCCACGGTGAGCGCTCCGGCCGCGACGAGGACGGCTGCCAGGAGGGCCAGGGGGCCGAGGTCCGCACCCGTGCGGGGAAGCTCGCCCGGGCTCGTCGGGCCGCTGGTCGCGGGCGGCACCACGGGGGCCGCCGCGCTGGGGCTGGGCGACGGGCCCGCCGAGGGCGAGGTCGGGGAGGGCGTCGGCGACGGGCTCAGGGTCGGTGACGGGCTCGGCGAGGGGGACGGGCTCGGCGAGGGCGACGGCGCGACGACCGGCACGGTCTCGCTCACCGGGGGTGAGATGGCCCCGCCGCCGTCGCCGGACGCGGTCGCGGTGTTGACCACCTCGCCGGCGTCGACGTCGGCGGCGGTGATCGTGTACTCGCCTCGGCAGGTCGTCTCGTTCTCCGGCGCGTCGTCGAGCCCGCCGAGGGTCGTGGCGTCGCAGACGACGTCGGGGATGCGGTCGTCGAGGATCTCGAGGTCGGTGACGGGGGCGAGCCCGGAGTTGGTGACCGTGTAGGTGTAGGTGACGGTGTCGCCCAGCCGGTACGGGCCGGGGTCGTCCGCCACCTTCGTGAGCGTCAGGATCGGCGACGGGTCGACCGACTCCAGCACGACGTTGCGGATCAGATGGACGTCGGTGAACTGACCGGTCGAGGCGGAGAAGCCGAACTTGTACGTCGCGGGGACGGGCTCGGGGGCCGGGATGTCGAGGACCTGCTGGAGGTCGCCGCCGGGGCCGGCGATCGACACCGTGACGCGCGGGTCGGGAGCCGGGCTGACCGTCACCTCGACGGTCCGCTTGTCGTCCTCCAGGATCGCTGCGGCCTCGGCCGCGGAGATCCCGTCGGGCAGCGACGACGTCGTGCCCTGGAGGGTCACGGGGAGCGTCGAGGGCCACGACGTCGCCGCCGGGTCGTCGAGGTTCTCCGCCGTGGACGTGAGGAAGCAGTAGCCCTGGGTCGTGTCGTCGCCCAGCACGGGGCCGCGCACGGTGATCTTCTCCGGCTCCGGGATCCGGAACCCTGTCCCCGCCGGGGACCCCTGCCCCGCGGGGCAGCCGAGACCGCGGTCCTCCCAGTCCCCGAAGAAGTTGCCGAGCACGTCCAGCCCGATGCCGAGATAGCCACCCTCCACGCCCGGGATGATCTCGTTGGTGGGGATCCCGTCGGGTCGCTTCTGCGCGTACCCCAGGCTCCCGCCGAAGGCGCCGGGGGCGACCAGCTCGGCCTCGCCGTCGACCAGGAAGAACGCGATGCCGTCGGCCGGCGCGGGGTCCGCCGTCGTCGTGCCGTACTGCCACTGCTCGAACCGGACCACCAGGCCCTGCTCCGCGGGGATCGGCGTGTCGAACAGCACCGCGCCCGACTGGTCGTTCGACGCGTCGGTGAGCTGCAGGTAGCCGTCCGGGGCACCGTCGAGCGGCGGCGAGTTCACGGTCCGCGCGGGGTCGCAGCCTTCGAGCGGGTGGGCCCCCGCCGTGGGGTTGCCCGGTGCGGCGCCGGTCAGGCACGCGGAGCCGTAGGCGGAGAACAGCGGGTCCGCCGTCGCGCCCGTGAACGTCTCGTCCACGAAGATCGCGCCCTGCGCCACCGCGGCCCCCACCCCGGCCCCGACGACGAGCGCGCCCAGGGCCACCGCGGACCCCACGGTCGTGCCCCACGAGCCCCGTCGGCGGACGCCGGTCACGAGCTTGCTGTTCTTGGCCACGACCCCCAGATTCGCACCGGAGCCCCGTCGGCGCCACGGGACCGCAACGCCTCGCACGGCGACCGCAGGGCACGGGCTGTTCGCAAACCCGTGACACGGACCACACGATCTGGGAAAGTCTTCGCCATCAGGGCGGTGGGGACCGTCCACCGCCCCCGCCTGCGGGGAGGACCCATGAGAGGCACGGCGCGAGGTACGGCACGAAGGAGCTGGATGCGAGCGACGACGGCGGCACTGGCGGCGGGGGCGGTGATCGCACCCACCGCGGGCGCGGCCGGCGCGGCCCCCACGGACGACCCGGGGCCGACCGGCCACAAGATCACCACCACCCACTGGCAGGGCATCGACGACCTGCGGCAGGGCGAGTGGGAGAACCTGCGGCCAGGGGCGCACGGCACCCTCGGCCTGCGTGGTCCCGGCGGCCCGAAGACCGAGTACACCGACCCGTTCGGCGACGGCGCCGCGGTCGAGTACGAGACGGGCACCTGGACGTCGCCGGTCGTCGAGACCGGGTACGCCGTCGACGAGTCCCTCACGTCCTGGAACGCCACCACCCCCACCGGCACGTGGGTCGAGGTCGAGTTCCGCGGACGCAAGGCCGACGGCGCGTGGACCAAGTGGTTCGTCATGGGGCGCTGGGCGTCCGGCGACGACGTCGAGCCCGCCGACGGCGGCGTGGGCGACATCCACCGCACCTCCGTGGACGGTCAGAACGACGACGACGCGTACCTGTTCACCGACACGTACGTCGCCAAGTCCGGGCGCGAGCCCGAGGCGTTCCAGACCCGGGTCACGCTCTACCGGCCGGCCGGGTCGACCGCGACCCCGCGGCTGGCGGGCGTGACGACCATGACCAACGAGTACCTGCCCGACTCCGCCTACACCGGCACCAGCGACTTCACGCTGGGGCGCGCGGTCGAGCTCGACGTGCCCGGCTACTCGCAGCTGACCCACATCGGCGAGTACCCGGAGTTCGGCGGCGGCGGCCAGGTGTGGTGCTCCCCGACGTCGACGACGATGATCCAGTACTCCTACGGCAGGAAGCACCAGGTGCCGGCGTCGGAACTCGAGGACATCGTGGCCCCGAACGGTGACCCCCAGGTCGCCTACGCCGCCATCAACACGTGGGACTACACGTACGAGGGCTCGGGCAACTGGCCGTTCAACACCGCCTACGCGCACCGGTTCGGGCTGGAGTCGTTCGTGACCCGCCTGCGGTCGCTGGCCGAGGCGGAGCGGTTCGTCGCGGCGGGCATCCCGCTGGTCGTGTCGATCCACTTCGCCGAGGAGGAGATGCCCGAGGCCGGCTACGGCACCGACGGCCACCTCGTGACCATCGTCGGCTTCACCGCCGAGGGCGACCCGGTCATCAACGACCCCAACAAGGCGACCGACGCCGACGTGCGCAGCGTCTACACCCGCGAGAACTTCGAGCGCGTGTGGCAGACGTCCACCGACGGCATCGCCTACGTCATCCACCCGCACCAGGTGAAGCTGCCCCGCAACGTCCCCGGGGCCACCCCCAACTGGTGAGGTAGCACGAACCTCGCCGAGGTAGTTCGCACAGATGTGCGAACTACCTCGGCGAGGGCCGGGCGACCGCGGGGAGGGCCGGGCAAACGCGGCGAGGGCCCGGC
>NZ_JBHTVC010000047.1:10156-35684 GCF_042793275.1 Isoptericola sp. NPDC056578 | reverse complement strand
ACGACGGCCCGGACCCACGCACAGAGCGGCCGGGCCGTCGTCGTGCCGAGGTAGTCCAGATCGTGCCGAGGTAGCACGTGTCGTGCCGAGGTAGTTCAAACCTCCGCGAGGTAGTCCGAGGACGTTGTGCCAGATCTCTGCGCCTCAGACGCTGCCCACAGGCAGGGCTTGTCCACGAACAGCCGATCCGCGAGGGTGGAACGCCGCATTCGGCAGGGTCGTCGCGCGACGGTTCATCCATGAGAGAGTCCGAACACCTTCCTGCGATCAGGCGCATCACCAGAATCCTCGACAGCATGAACGCTCCCGGCTCGCCGTTGCCCACGATGCTCTCGGCAGACGCCACGCACCCGCCCCTCGTGCCGGACGCGCTGGAGCTCGTCCCGGCCGACGACGTCGTCGTGCCGCCCTCTCACGAGGAGGCGATCCTCGCCCTGGTGCGCGAGGTGGCAGACGGCACCGCGGCGCCGCTGTGGTTCAGCCACGAGACCGCGGCGATGCTTCACGGGGCGTGGACGTATCGCACGCCGCAGCTCGTGCACCTCACGCGCGAAGGGAACCCCCACGTGGACGGGGAGGGCGAACCGTCGGTGCGTCGTCACCACACGCCGATGCCGCAGCAGGACCGGGCCGACGTCCGCGGCATCCCGGTGACGTCGCTCGCGCGCACGCTGGTCGACTGCATCCGTGCCCTCCCGCGCGACGGCGCGCTGGTCGCGTGCGACTCGCTGTTCCGCCGCGGTGCCGACCCGGCGGAGGTCTCCCGCATCGTGTCCGCGTCCCGGGGCAAGCGGGGCGTCGTCCAGGCACGAGAGATCCTCGACCTGTGCGACCCGCGCTCGGGGTCGCCAGGAGAGACGGTGACGAGGCTCGCTGCCTCGGACGTCGGGCTACCGCGACCCGAGTGCCAGCTCGAGGTGCCGACCGTGCGGGGGACGTTCTACGTCGATCTGGGCTGGGCGGACGTTCGCCTCGCCGTGGAGTTCGACGGACTGGTCAAGTACGACGACGTCGACGTCGAGCGCGTGCTCCGCGGCGAAGAGGCTCGGCAGAGTGCGCTCGAGGCCGCCGGGTGGATGGTCGTCCGGGTCCGGTGGGAGGAGCTGGACGACCTGGCGGCGCTGGAGCAGCGCCTGCGCCGCGCGTACCTCGTCGCTCGGCGTCGTGCCTTGCTCGGGCTGACCGCCTGAACGACGACCGATCCTCCCGCGGCAACGGCGGCGGCTGCTCTGTTGAGCGGCCGCCGCCGTACTCGCGAGGTGCCTCCCTGGCCGGGCCCGAACTACCTCGGCCCGATGCGAACTACCTCGGCGCGATGCGGACTACCTCGGCGCGATGCGGACTACCTCGGCGCGATGCGAACTACCTCGGCGGGGGTGGGGCTACTTCGTGTCCTCGGCGAGGGAGCCGAGGTACAGGGAGATGACCTTCGGGTCGGACTGGAGCTCGCGCCCCGTGCCGGTGTACGCGTCCTTGCCCTGGTCGAGCACGTAGCCGCGGTCGCAGATCTGCAGGCAGCGGCGGGCGTTCTGCTCCACCATGATGATCGACACGCCGGCCTTGTTGATCATCCGGGTGCGCAGGAACGTCTCGTCCTGACGCACCGGGGACAGGCCTGCCGAGGGCTCGTCGAGCAGCAGCACCGACGGGTTCATCATGAGCGCCCGGGCCATGGCCACCATCTGCCGCTCGCCTCCGGACATGGCGCCCGCCCGCTGGGTGCGGCGCTCGTGCAGCACGGGGAACAGGTCGCGGATGAACGACCAGCGCTCGTCGAAGACCCTCGGGCGCAGGTACACCCCCATCCGCATGTTCTCCTCGACCGACAACGACGGGAAGACGTTGTTGGTCTGCGGCACGAACCCGACGCCGCGCGCCACGAGGGTGTTCGCCTTCATCCCGGTGATGTCCTCACCGCCGAGGGTCACGGTGCCGGAGTGGATCTTGACCAGCCCGAACAACGCCTTGAGCAGCGTGGACTTGCCGGCACCGTTGGGGCCGATGATGCCGACCAGCTCGCCCTTGCCCACCTCGATCGAGCAGCCGTCGAGGATGTGCACCCCGGGCAGGTAGCCCGCGACGAGGTTGTCGGCCCGCAGCAGGAGCTCCTTCCCCTCGGGGACGCCGCCGGGGTGCGCGGGGGTCGTGAGTGTCGAGGTGTCGCTCATCGCTTCTCCTCCTCGGCCTCGAGGCGGGCCAGGATCTCGGGGTCGAGCAGGGAGTCGTCGCCCAGGTCGGTGTCGTGGTGGGCGCCGAGGTACGCGTCGACCACGGCCTGGTCCTGCATGACGGTCGCCGGCGGGCCCTCGGCCACGATCCGGCCCTCCGCCATCACCACCACCCAGTCGGAGATGTGCCGCACGGCATGCATGTCGTGCTCGACGAACAGGACCGTCATGCCCTCGTCCCGCAGCGCCTGCACGTGCCCCAGGAGGGACTGCACGAGGGCGGGGTTCACGCCCGCCATCGGCTCGTCGAGCATGATCATCGTCGGGTCGGTCATGAGGGCGCGCGCCATCTCGAGCAGCTTGCGCTGCCCGCCGGACAGCGACCCGGCGAAGTCGTCGGCCTTCGCGTCGAGCTTGAACCGGGCGAGGATCTCCATCGCCTTCTCGGTGGCGGCCTTCTCGTGCCCCTGCCAGGTGAACGGCAGCCAGGAGAGCCAGAAGCGCTCGCCGGGGTTCTTCGGGGACGCGAGCAGCATGTTCTGCAGCACCGTGAGCCGCGACAGCGCCTTGGTGAGCTGGAACGTGCGCACCATCCCCTGCTGGGCGACGCGAGCCCCGCTCTTGCCGGCGAGCGACTTCCCCTCGAAGCTCCAGCGCCCGCTCTCGGGGGTGTCGAAGCCGGTGAGCAGGTTGAAGAACGTCGTCTTGCCGGCGCCGTTGGGGCCGATGAGCGCCGTGATGGCGCCGCGCTGCACCTCGAGGTGTGCGACGTCGACCGCCGTCATGCCGCCGAAGCGGCGCACGACGTCGTCGGCCACGAGGATGGCGTCTGGCTTGGGCGCCCCGACGACGGGCTCGACCTGCGCGAGGTCGTCGCGCGCCTCGGTGGCGACGGCGGAGGTGGGGGCGACGGCGGCCGCGGCCGCCGCGTCGACGACGGACTCGGGCTGGTCGCCGGCTGTGGTCTCTTCGGACATGTCAGCGGACATTGAAGGCCAGCTCCTTCTTGTTACCGAGGATGCCCTGCGGCCTGAAGATCACGAGGAGCATGAGGGTGATACCCACCAGCATGCCGCCGATCTGCTCCACGTTGGTGGTGCTGATGATCTCTCCCACCCCGGTGTTCTCGGACAGGGCGCGCATCCCGGTGCGCATGAACATGTAGGCGCCGAAGAAGATCATCGCGCCGAGCACCGGGCCGAAGACGGTCGCGGCCCCGCCGAGCAGCAGCACGGTCCACACGAAGAACGTCATGGTGCGGCCCATCGCGTCCGGGGCGATGGTGATCGGCAGCACGTAGAGGACGCCGCCGAGCGCGCCGAGCATGCCGCCCAGCACCAGCGACTGCAGCTTGTACGAGTACACGTTCTTGCCGAGCGCCCGCACGGCGTCCTCGTCCTCGCGGATGCCCTTGAGGACGCGGCCCCACGGGCTGCGGGTGATGAGCCAGACGAACAGCAGGGCCAGGGCGACGACGCCCCACGCGAAGAGGCGCGTCCACCAGGAGTCGGAGCCGGTGTTGATGTACTCGAGCGGCCCGATCACCGTGCGACCGTCGGGCAGGGGCGACAGGTCCTGGAAGGTGCCCTTGTAGTTGCGGCCCTGGAGCCCGGAGGCCCCGCCGGTCCACTCCTGCAGCCAGGTGGACCGCCCGATCCACCGGATGATCTCCGCGGCGGAGATGGTGACGATCGCCAGGTAGTCGCCGCGCAGCTGCAGCGTCGGGATGCCGAGGACCAGAGCGAACAACAGCCCCGCGATCAGGGCGACGAGCAGCGCGACGAAGAACGGGGCACCGGCGATCGTCGCGATGCCGAAGCCGTACGCGCCGAGCAGCATGAAGCCCGCCTGGCCCATGTTGAGCAGGCCCGTGTACCCGAAGTGCAGGTTGAGGCCGATCGCCGCGACGGCGTAGGCCGCCGTCGTCGGGGCGATGAGCTCGGCGAGCGACTGGGTGAGGATTCTGAGGAACTCGTCCATGGTCGGTCTCCCTTCAGCCGATCCGCTCGCGGCGGCCCAGGATGCCCTGCGGCCTGATCAGGAGCACGAGGATGAGGATCACGAGCGCCGACGCGTACCGCAGGTCGCTCTGGATCACGAGGTTGGACAGCTCGACGACCAGGCCGATGAGGATCGACCCGACGAGGGCGCCGAAGGCGGTGCCGAGCCCGCCGAGGGTCACGGCCGCGAACATGAGCAGCAGCAGCTGCACGCCGAGCTGCCAGTTGAACGACCCGAACGAGATGCCCCACATGAGCCCGGCCAGCGCGGCGAACGCGGTGGCGAGGATCCACACGACGCGGACCACCTTGTCGGGGTCGATGCCGGTGGCCGAGGCCAGGGCCGGGTTGTCGGACACGGCGCGGGTGGCCCGGCCCAGCCGGGTGCGGGTGAGGAAGAGCGCGAAGCCGATCAGGCACACCAGCGCGACCGCCATCGAGATCCACGACGTCGTGCTGAGGGTGATCCCGAGCAGCGTCAGGGGCCGCGGGTTGGCCGACAGGATGCGCTCCGACCCGCCGCCGATGAGCAGCTGGATCACGTACTGCAGCGTGATCGACAACCCGATCGAGACGATCATCAGCTGCATCACGGGAGTGCCTCTGCGGCGTAGCGGGCGCCAGATGGCCGCATCCTGCGCGACGCCGGTGAGGGCGCAGACGGCGATGGTCAGCAGGCCACCGACCCAGATCGACATCCCCATCTGGTTGATGGCGATGAAGCCGAGCGCGGCGCCGAGGGCGAACTGCTCGCCGTGGGCGAAGTTCGACATCCCGGTGGTGCCGAAGACGAGGTTGAGCCCGATGGACGCGAGCGCGAGCAGCAGGCCGAAGCGGATGCCGGAGCCGAACTGCTGCCACACCTGGCCCCAGGAGAACGCCCGCTCGGAGGCGTCGCCCTCCGGCGCCGTCGCGACGCCGTCACCCTCGGTGGTGGTGTCGGTGCCCGCGTCGGTGCCGTCGTCGCCGCCCGGTGCCGCCGTGGTGGCCTCGGCGCTGGGGCTCTCGGAGGCCACCGCCTCGCCGCCGACCCGGAAGGCGGCCCGTCCGGTGCCGCCGGTCTGGGCGGTGACCTGGAGCTCGGTCGACGCGCCTTCCGGCAGCTGCTCGCCCGCAGGCAGGGACGCGGGGTCGAGGGTGAGGATGTAGCGGCCGACCTCGGGCACCGCCACCGACACGGGAGCGTCGGCCGTGGTGGTGACGGTCTCGTCGAAGCCGCCGGGCCCGGTGATGGTCACCTCGGCGTCGGCGATCCGGTCGCCCGCGTCGTTCATGACGACGACGGCGACGCAGGCGGTCGAGTCGTCGGGTCTGCAGTCGGTCGCGACGGTGGTCGCGACCCTCGTGCCGGTGGTACTTCCTGTGCTGGTGCTGGTGACGGCGCTGCTGGTGTGCGCCACGTCTGCCCCCGGCGTCGCCTGCGCTGGTGGCGAGGCGAGCACAGCGGGTGCGAGGGCGATCGCGAGTGCTGCCACCGTGCGGCGCAGTGCGATCGCCCTGGTCGGTCGGTCCGTCGTCATCGGCCGGGTCCTCCGTGTGTCGATGTCGTTCCCCCGGGGGCGAGCCCGGGGTTCCGCCCGCTCACCCCGTCGATGCAGGGACACTAAAGGCCCCATGTATCCCCGGCGTTTCGCGAGCGTGCCGCGAGTGTAGCCACGAAAATGTGACCCAAATGACAGATCCAGGTCACAGTCCGGCATCACGCGGGCGGAATCCGTGCCTCGCCGCCGCGGACCTAGGCTGGCCGGGTGCCCGACGACCTGACCGCTCCCACTGACCTCGAAGCCTCCGACGACGCCTCCCCTGGAGCCGTCCCCGACCGCGCTCCCGTCGCGGAGCGCCGCCCCACGGTCCGCCGTCACCACGGCGACGAGGTCGTCGACGACTACGAGTGGCTGCGCGACAAGTCCTCGCCCGAGGTGCTGGCGCACCTGGAGGCCGAGAACGCGTGGACGCGGGCGCAGCTGGCGCACCTGGCGCCGCTGCGGCAGGCGGTCTTCGACGAGATCAAGGCGCGCACGCTCGAGTCCGACCTGTCGGTGCCCGTGCGGATGGGCGGGGCCTGGTACTACACGCGCACCGAGGAGGGCCGGCAGTACCCGATCCACGCGCGCGTGCCCGCCGCGGGGGAGTGGGCGCCCCCGCGCATCGAGGCGGGCACGGTGCCGGCGGGCGAGCAGGTGCTGCTCGACCAGAACGCCGCGGCCGCGGGCCACGACTTCTTCTCCCTCGGCTCGTTCGACGTGTCCGAGGACGGCGCGCGGCTGGCCTACGCCGTCGACACCCAGGGCGACGAGCGGTTCACGCTGCGCGTGCGCGACCTGACCACGGGCACGGACCTGCCCGACGTCGTGGAGGACACGTTCCCGGGCGCCGTCCTCACGCCCGACGGCCGGTACGTCTTCTACCCCACGGTCGACGACGCGTGGCGGCCGTACCGGATCTGGCGGCACGAGGTCGGCACGCCGTCGTCCGACGACGTGCTGGTGCTGGAGGAGCCCGACGAGCGGTTCTGGATCGGCGTCGGGCTCACGCGCTCGCGCCGCTACCTGGTGATCGAGGCCGGGTCCAAGACGACCAGCGAGGCGCGCGTCCTGGAGGCCGACGACCCGACGGGCGAGTTCCGCGTCGTGTGGGAGCGGCGGGACGACGTCGAGTACACGGTGGAGCACGCCGTGATGGGGGACGGCGAGGGGCGCGACGCGCTCCTCGTGCTGCACAACGGCGGCGCGGAGAACTTCGAGCTGGTCGTGACGGACGTCCCCGCGACGGGCGACGGCGCGACGGCGACCCCGCTGGACCCGGCGCAGGCGCGCGTCGTCGTGCCCCACGACCCGGACGTGCGGCTCGAGGGCGTGGACGCCTTCGCCCACCACGTGGTGCTGAGCCTGCGGCGCGAGGCGCTGCCGCGCGTCGCCGTCGTGGACCTTGCCGACACCGCGCGCACCACCGCGGACCAGCCGTGGACGGCGCGGGAGATCGACGTCGACGAGCCGCTGTTCTCCGTGGCCCTCGACGCGAACCCCGCGTGGGAGCAGCCGCTGCTGCGGGTGCAGCACACGTCGTTCGTCACGCCCGCCACCGTGGTGGACGTCGACCTCGCCACCGGTGAGCGGCACGTGCGCAAGCGGCAGCCCGTGCTCGGCGGCTACGACCCGGCCGACTACGCCCAGCACCGCGAGTGGGCGACGGCCGAGGACGGCACGCGCGTGCCGATCAGCCTGGTGTGGCGGCGCGACGCGGTGACGCTCGACGGGTCCGGGACGCGCGCCGAGCCCGCGCCGCTGCTGCTGTACTCGTACGGCGCGTACGAGACGAGCATCGACCCGTACTTCTCCGTCCCGCGTCTCAGCCTGCTGGACCGTGGCGTCGTCCTCGCCGTCGCGCACGTGCGCGGCGGCGGCGAGCTGGGCCGGCACTGGTACGACGACGGCAAGCTCGCGGCCAAGGAGCACACCTTCAGCGACCTCGTCGCGTGCGGGCGGCACCTCGTGGAGACGGGGTGGACGTCGCCGGAGCGGATGGTGGCCGACGGCGCCAGCGCGGGCGGGCTCACCGTGGGCGCGGCGCTCAACCTCGCGCCCGACCTGTTCGCGGGCGTGCTCGCCGGCGTGCCGTTCGTCGACGCGCTCACCTCGATGCTCGACCCGACGCTGCCGCTCACCGTCGTCGAGTGGGACGAGTGGGGCGACCCCCTGCACGATCCCGAGGTGTACGCCCGCATGAAGGGGTACGCGCCGTACGAGAACGTGCCCGACGACGCGTCGGCCTACCCGCGGGTCCTGGCCACGACGTCCCTGCACGACACGCGCGTGCTGTACGTCGAGCCCGCCAAGTGGGTCGCGCGGCTGCGGGCCGCCGGCGCCCCGGCGCTGCTGAAGATCGAGATGTCCGCCGGGCACGGCGGCGTCTCCGGGCGCTACGCGCGCTGGGAGGAGATCGCCTTCGAGCACGCGTGGACGCTCGACGTCCTCGGCGCGGCGTGAGGGACGTCCGGGCGTCCGGTGTGCGTCCCGGGTGAACCCTGCGTGGCCGATCCCACATCGCGGGGTTGGAACGGCGGGCGGGCCTCGGACGTCGTAACGTCGCGGGGCCGGGGTCGTGCGGCCCCGCCAACTCGTCGCTGAGCCGGCTCCGTGCGGCACGCACGACCGGTCGTCTGGAGCTCGTGTGTCAGGAAACGCCACCACCAGGTTCGCAGGTGTCTCCCTGCTGGCCGTGACCAGCAGGATCCCGGCCGGGGTGCGGACCTCGGCCGCCGTGCAGCAGCGGCTCGCCCCCGCGCTGCGGCGCCTGCGGCTCCCCACCTCGCTGCTCGAGCGCGTCGCCGGCGTGCGGGAACGGCGCGCCTGGGCCGCCGACGAGGACGTGGACGACGCGACCGTCGCCGCCGGGCGCGAGGCGCTCGCCGTCGCCGGTGTCGAGGCCGCCGACGTCGGCCTGCTGATCAACACCTCCGTGACGCGCCGGCACCTCGAGCCGTCCGTCGCGGTGCGGCTGCACCACGGGCTCGGCCTGCCGTCGTCGGCCGTGAACTTCGACGTCGCCAACGCCTGCCTCGGCTTCATCAACGGCATGAGCCTCGCCGCCGGGATGATCGAGTCGGGGCAGGTCCGGTACGCCGTCGTCGTCGACGGCGAGGACGCCGACATCATCCACGACCGCACCATCGAGCGGCTGCTGCGCGAGGACCGCAGCCGCGACGACTTCATGCAGGAGTTCGCGTCCCTCACCCTCGGCTCGGGCTCCGCCGCGGCCGTCCTGGGCCGCACGGACGAGCACCCCGAGGGCCACCGCGTCCTCGGCGGCGTCACGCGCGCCGCCACGAGGTTCCACGACCTGTGCGTGGGCAGCACCGAGGGCATGTTCACGGACGCGAAGGCGCTGCTCGACGGCGGCCTCGAGCTCGTCGTCGACGCCTGGAAGGACGCCGTCGCGGACTGGGACTGGGCGACGATGGACCGCTACGTCACCCACCAGGTCTCGCGCGTGCACACCGACGCCATCGTCGAGGCCGTCGGTCTCGACCGCGCCAAGGTGCCCACCACGTACGAGCGCCTCGGGAACGTCGGCCCGGCGTCCGTGCCCATCACGCTGGTGGAGCAGCAGGACTCGCTGAGCGCCGGGGACCGCGTGCTGCTCATGGGCGTCGGCTCCGGCATCAACACGGCGATGCTGGAGCTCGCGTGGTGACGGTGGCGACCCGCACCGTGCCCTCCACGACCCCCCGCCCCGCCGACACCGTGCCGCCGGGCCTGCCCGGCCTCGACGCGCGCCACAGCCACGTGCTCACCGACGCGCGCGGCGCGTCGTGGCACTACCTCGACAACGGGCCCGAGCTCGCGGCGCGCGGTCACGAGCCCGTCGGCACCGTGCTCGCCGTGCACGGCAACCCCACCTGGTCGTACCTGTGGCGGCGGCTGGTCGCCGACGCGCTGGACGCCGCCGGAGCCGGCGCGCCCGCGTGGCGCGTCGTCGCCGTCGACCAGCTCGAGATGGGCCTGTCGCAGCGCACCGGGGAGCACCGGCCGCTCGCGCGCCGGGTCGCCGACCTCGGCGCGTTCACCGACGCGCTCGGCCTGACGGGACCGGTCGTGACGCTCGGCCACGACTGGGGCGGCGTCGTCTCGCTCGGCTGGGCGGTCGACCACCCCGACCTGCTCGCCGGCGTCGCGCTGCTCAACACGGCCGTGCACCAGCCCGACGACGCGCCCGTCCCGGCGCCCCTGCGCCTCGCCCTCGCCGGGCCCGTGCACCGCCTCGGCACGCGCACCACCCGCGCCTTCCTGGAGACGACGCTGTCGCTGGCCCGCCCCCGGCTGGCCGCCGACGTCGCCGCCGCGTACCGCCTGCCCTACCTCTCCGCCGACGAGCGTGACGGCATCGAGGGCTTCGTCGCCGACATCCCTGTGGACGGCGCCCACCCCAGCGCGCCCGAGCTGGACCGCATCGCCGCCGGCGTCGCCCGGCTCACCGTGCCCGCCGTCCTGCTGTGGGGGCCGCACGACCCGATCTTCTCCGACCGGTACCTCGACGACCTCGTCCGCCGCCTGCCGCACGCGCACGTGCACCGGTTCGCGGACGCCGGGCACCTGATCGCCGAGGACGTGGACTGGACTCCTGCTCTCTTCCGGTTCCTGCCTGAGGTGCTGTCGGCGGAGGGGTCGGCAACCCCGGGCACGGATGCGTTCACGGGCCCCAGGGGGCCCTCCACTTCGGGAATTCGTACATCCGTGCCCGAGGTTCCCGACCCCTCCGCCTCGAGCATCACCTCGCCGTCCGCTCCGCCGGACGACTCCGCGACACCGTTCGTGCCGCTGTGGACGGCGCTGGACGCGCGGGCCGACGACGACGCGCCGGCGGTGCTGGACATGACGACCTCCACGACGGCGGACGGGCGGCCGTTCACCGCGAGCTGGCGGGCGCTGGACCGGCAGGTGCGGCGCATCGCGGCCGGGCTGCACGGCATCGGGGTGCGGCACGGCGACCGGGTGTCGCTGCTGGTGGAGCCGGGGCCGACGCTGACGGCGCTGGTGTACGCGTGCCTGCGGATCGGCGCGGTCGTCGTGGTGGCCGACGCCGGGCTGGGCGTGCGCGGGCTGACGCGCGCGCAGCGGGGCGCGTGGCCGCGGTTCGTCGTCGCGCAGCGCAAGGGCCTGGCCGGGGCACGGGCGCTGGGCTGGCCCGGGGTGCGGATCTCGGCCGAGCCGCTGGCGCCCTCCGTGCGCCGCGCGCTCGGGGTGACGCACGAGCTGGTCGACGTCGCCCGGGCCGGCGAGGGACGCCCGCTGCCGCCGGAGCCCGGACCCCAGGACGAGGCCGCCGTGCTGTTCACGTCGGGCTCGACCGGGCCGGCGAAGGGCGTCGTCTACCGGCACGCCGAGCTGTCCGCGCTGCGGGACGCGCTCGCCGCGCACTTCGACGTCCGCCCGGAGACGGGCCTGGTCACCGGCTTCGCCCCGTTCGCGTTGCTGGGGCCCGCCCTCGGCACACGGTCCGTCACACCCGTGATGGACGTGTCGTCGCCGGCCACGCTCACCGCGCGGGCCGTCGCCGACGCGGTGCGGGCCTCGGACGCGCGCATCGTCTTCCTGTCCCCGGCGGCGATCCTCAACGTCGTCGCGACCGCCGACGTCCTGGACGCCGGGGACCGGGAGGCCCTCGCGCGGGTGCAGACGTTCCTCTCGACGGGCGCCCCGATCTCGGCCGAGCTGCTGGGCTCGGCGGCCGAGCTCATGCCGTCCGCGACCCCGCACACGCCGTACGGGATGACGGAGTGCCTCCTCGTCACCGACATCACGCTCGACGGGATCCGGGAGGCCGCCGGGGCGCCCGACGCCGGCGTCTGCGTGGGCCGGCCCGTCGGCGGCGGCGAGGTGCTGGTCAGCGCGCTCGACGACGACGGCGCGGCGACGGGCGCGCCGTCCGGGGCCCAGGGCGTGCTGGGCGAGGTCCTGGTGCGTGCCGGGCACCTCAAGGAGCGCTACGACCGCCTGTGGCTCACCGACGTCGAGGCCGAGCGCGACACCCCGCCGGGCCGGTGGCACCGCACGGGCGACGTCGGGCACCTGGACGACCGGGGCCGCCTGTGGATCGAGGGGCGCCTCGCGCACGTGCTGCGCACGGCCGACGGCCCCCTGGCGCCGGTGGGCACCGAGCAGCACGTGGAGCGGGTGCCCGAGGTCCGGCGCGCCGCCGTCGTCGGCGTCGGGCCCGCGGGGGTGCACCAGGCGGTGGCTGTCGTCGAGACCACCAGCACCACGCGCCGCCCCGGCCTCGCACCGGACGACCTCGCGGCCGCCGTGCGCGCCGCCTCGCCGGTGCCGCTCGCGGCCGTGCTGGTCGTGCCGCGCATGCCCACCGACGTGCGGCACAACTCCAAGATCGACCGCACCCGGCTCGCCTCCTGGGCCGACCGGGTGCTCACCGGCGGGCGGGTGGGGCACCCGTGACCGCCCCCGCGCCCCGTGGGACCGTCCTGGTGACCGGCGCGTCCGGGCTGCTGGGCGGCGCGGTGGCCCGCGCCCTGGTGGCCAGGGGCGACGCCGTGCGCACGCTCCAGCGGCGACCGTCCGGCGTCGACGGCGCGGCCGACGTGCTCGGCTCCGTCACCGACGCGAACGTCGTCGCGCGGGCCGTCGACGGGGCCGACGCGGTCGTGCACCTGGCGGCCAAGGTGTCGCTGGCGGGCTCGCCGGCGGAGTTCCACGAGGTGAACGTCGGCGGCACGCGGACCCTGCTGGACGCCGCCGAGCGCGCGGGCGTGCGCCGGTTCGTGCAGGTGTCCTCGCCGTCGGTCGCGCACCTGGGGACCTCCCTGGTCGGGGCGCCGGCCACCCCGGCCGACCCGGAGGGGGCGCGCGGCGAGTACGCGCGCACCAAGGCCGGCGCGGAGGTGCTCGCCCTGGGTCGGGACGCCGCCGGCGCCGGACCCGGTCGCGGAGGGTTGCGCGTGGTCGCCGTCCGGCCGCACATCGTCTGGGGTCCGGGGGACACCCAGCTCGTGGAGCGCGTCGTCGACCGCGCGGCCCGCGGCCGCCTGCCGCTGCTGGGGCGCGGCGCGGCGCTCATCGACACGCTCTACGTGGACAACGCCGCCGACGGGATGCTCGCGGCCCTCGACCGCCTCGCCGACACGCCCGACGTCGTCGGCGGCCGGGCGTACGTGCTGACGAACGGCGAGCCACGCACCGTGGCCGACCTGCTGTCCGGCATCTGCCGTGCCGCGGGCGTGCGGCCCCCCGCGTGGCGCGTGCCCGCGGGCCTGGCGCGGTCGGCCGGCGGCCTCGTCGAGGCCGTCTGGCGGGTGCGCCCCGGTGCCGACGAGCCGCCCATGACGCGCTTCCTGGCCGAGCAGCTGTCCACCGCGCACTGGTTCGACCAGCGCGCCACGCACCGCGACCTGCGCTGGGTTCCCGGGGTGAGCGTCGACGAGGGGCTGCGCCGTCTGGCGGCGCACTACGGAGGCTCCGCGCCACCCCCGCGGTAGCTCTCGCGGACGCCGTCCGCCACGCGCGAGCACGACACGCCGCTGCCAGATGAACAACAGGTGAACAGTCCCGGAACAGTTCACCGAACGGCCCACCGGCGGTCGAAAACGCTCGGGTTCACCCCCCACGATGGGTGCCGTGACCGAGACGCTTCTGCTCGCGCTCGTCGTCGTGACCGCACTCGCCTTCGACTTCACGAACGGGTTCCACGACACGGGCAACGCGATGGCCACCTCCATCGCCACCCGAGCCCTCAAGCCCCGGACCGCCGTCGCGCTGTCCGCCGTCCTCAACCTCGTCGGCGCCTTCCTCTCCCTCGCCGTGGCCGCCACGATCGCCAAGGGCATCGTCGACGCCGGGGTGATCACCCTGCCCGTCGTGCTCGCCGGCCTGGTCGGCGGCATCGTGTGGAACCTCATCACCTGGCTGTTCGGCATCCCCTCCAGCTCCTCGCACGCCCTCGTGGGCGGCATGGTGGGCGCCGTGCTCGCCGCCGTCGGCACGTCGGGCGTGCTGTGGGAGGGCGTGATCGCCAAGGTGCTCGTGCCCGCCCTCATCGCCCCCGTGGTCGCCATCGCGGTGGCCGGCGTGGGCACCTGGCTCGTGGCCCGCCTGACGCGCGGCGTGCCGCAGGACGTGACGAACCGCGGCTTCCGCTGGGGCCAGATCGGCTCCGCGTCGCTCGTCTCCCTGGCGCACGGCACCAACGACGCGCAGAAGTCGATGGGCATCATCCTGCTCGCGCTCATCGCGGGCGGCGCCGTGCCGGCCGACTCCGGCGTGCCGTTCTGGGTCATCGTGTCCTGCGCCGTCGCGATGGCGGTCGGCACCTACCTGGGCGGCTGGCGCGTCATCCGCACGCTCGGCAAGGGGCTCGTCGAGATCGACACCCGCCAGGGCATGGCCGCCGAGACGTCGTCCGCCGCCGTCATCCTGCTGTCCAGCCACTTCGGCTTCTCGCTCTCGACGACGCACGTCGCCACCGGTTCCGTGCTCGGGTCCGGCGTCGGCATGCCGGGCGCGAAGGTCCGGTGGAGCGTCGCGGGCCGCATGTTCGTGGCCTGGATGGTCACCCTCCCCGCCGCCGGCCTGGTCGGCGCGCTGTGCCACTGGCTCGAGTCGTCCATCGGCGGCGCCGCCGGCACGATCGCCGTCTTCCTGCTGCTGGTCGTCACCTCGGCGGCCATCTGGGTCGCGTCGCGCCGCAAGCCCGTCGACCACACCAACGTCAACGAGGCGTGGGACGAGGAGAAGGGCGCGTCCGTCGAGCCCGTCGCCGCCACCACCGGCGAGGCCGGCGGCGAGCGCGTCGGGCCCGTGCCCGCCGTGGCCACCGCCTCGTCCGTCGCGCCGGCCGTCGGCGCCGTAGGCACCGTCAGCGCCCCGTCCAACCCGAAGGTGGGAGCATGAACTTCATCGAGTGGGGCGCCCTCGGCCAGGTCCTCGTGGCCGGGCTGATCGTCGGCGCCGGTATCCCCGCGCTCTTCGCGCTCGGGCTGCGGCTGCTGGCCGGCACGACGTCGGCCGACCCGGTGGCGGCGCAGGCCGCGCCGTCGTCCGCTCCGCGCGGTGGCGACGCGAACGACGCTCCGACGTCGCGCGTGGTCGCCATCCCGCGCCCGTCGGCAGCCCGCCTCGCCGGCGCCATTGCCTGCATGGGCGTCGTGGTCGGCGCCATCGCCTTCGGCCTGGTCTTCCTGGTCTCCGGCGGCCACTGACCGTCACCTTCGAGCACGCGATCCGTACCGCCAACCCTCCGTCCGGCGGTACGGATCGCGTGCTCGAAGGTCTCTCGGCCCCTCAGCGGACGGCCGCGGCCGCGGCGGCGAGAGCCTGCGCCGCGCGCTCGTCGCCCAGCTTCACGCACGCGGCGACGGCCGCGGCGGTCCGCGGCCCGGACAGGTCGAGGAGGGTCGCGCGCAGCACGTCCGCGTCGTGCACGGTGCCCAGCAGGTCCTGCAGCTCGCGATGGTGCGCGACGACGTCGTCCGCCCACCGGTCCGTGGTGCGGTCCCCGGAGCCGGCGAGCACCTCGGCGGCATAGCGCGCCCGCCGGGCCGCCTTGCGGAGCCGGTGCACGACGCCGGGCGCCGGCCGGTCGCCCGATCCGGGGTCACGCCACGCGGCCACCGGCCTCGCGCGGCGCCCGACCCGGGCCAGCTCGCGCTCGACGCCGGCTCGCAGGGCCGTCGCGGCCGGCGTCCCGGGCCGGTCGGCCAGCGGGGGCGCGGCGGCGAGCACGTCGAGCCGCGCCGTGAGGTCCCGGCACCGGGCCGAGGCGAGCGCCGTCGCGACCTCCGCCCGGGCGGCGGCGTCGGCCGCGACCAGCGCGCCGTCGAGCGTCGCCAGCCCCGCGAGCACGTCCGGCGACGGGCGCTCGAGGTCTGCGGCGAGCGCAGCCAGGCCGGCCCGCCGCACCTCGGCGTCGCGCGCCGCGCCGAGGGTGCGCACCCACCAGGTGAGGGCCTCGACCGTGCCCGGCTCGGGCGCCGTGCAGCCCCGGAAGACGCGCAGCGTGGCACGCAGGCGCCGTACCGCCACCCGGGCGTCGTGCACCGCGTCGGGCGCGGCCTCCGGCGCACCCGACGCCCGCACCGCGGCCGCCCGGACGTCGTCGTGCCCGCGCAGGACCGCCTCCGCGTGGGTGCGGATCGCGGCGGCGAGGACGTCGCCGGCGGTGCGGGCCATGCTCGATCCTCGCCCGCCGCCCGGGCTCCCGCCGCGCGAGGTCAGACGCGCACGGCGCCGACCGAGAGCGTGAACCCCTGCTGCACGAAGCGGCCGCCGGCGGCGTCGATCGCGGCGCCGAGCCCCGCGAGCAGGGGCTCGAGCCGCGCGGCCGGGAGCCGGGTGGCGACGCCGGTCGTGGGCACCAGGGCCAGCCACTCGTCGCGCGTGTAGGTCCGCTCCCAGGTGTCGCGCCGCTCGCTCGGCGCGGAGAACCGGCCGGTGCGGCGCAGACCGTCGGCCGCGGCCTCCACCATCTGCCGGTAGGCGGTCTCCGCCGACGCCGTCCCGGTGGCCGCCAGCGGGGTGCCCGGGAGCACCTCCCGGTACACCTCGGCGAACGCGACGGCCAGGTCGTGCGGCGGGTCGCCCGCGTTCCAGAACACCGTGAGCGCGCCGCCGGGGCGCAGGACGTCCGCGGCTCGGGCCGCCCCGGCGACGGGGTCCACCCAGTGCCAAGTCTGGCCGGCGGTCACGGCGTCGAACGACCGGCCGGACGGCGCCCACTCCTCGAACCGTGCCACCTCGACCTCGAACCCGTCGCGCCGCGCGACCTCCGCCATGCGCTCGTCGACGTCCACCCCGAGCACGTCGCAGCCGGCCGCGCGCAGCTGCCGCGCCACGATCCCGGTGCCCACGCCGACGTCGAGCACGCGCGGCACCGGGCCCGCGGCGGCGTCGCGCGCGGCGTCCGCGACCGCCGCGATCAGCGCGTCGGGGTAGCGCGGACGGGCCCGGTCGTAGGCGGCGGCGTCGACGCCGAACGACGACGCGACCTGGCGGAGCTCTTCCGGGTCCAGCGAGGGAGTGGCGCTCATGCGGTCAGCCAAGACCCGCGCCGCTGCCCGGGTCAACGAGGTTCGCCGAGGGCGGACCACGGGCCTCGATGCGGGGGTGGGCGTCAGCCGGCCGACGCGTCCTTGGCGGCCAGCACCCGGCGCGCGGAGGCGTCGACCTTCTTCGCGAACGCCGGGTCGGTGCGGGCCTTCGCGACCAGGGCGTCCGCCATCGCGGGCGCGACGGACGGGTCCGCGGACGCGAGCACCAGGTCCACCCCGGCGTCGACGGCGTCCACGGCACGCTCGCCGGGGGACCGGTCCTGCACCTGGGCGGCGGCCGACACGTCGTCCGTCATGACGACGCCGTCGAACCTCAGGTCGCCGCGCAGGACGTCCCCCACGACGACGGGGGAGAACACGGCGGGAGCGTCGGGGTCGATGCGGTCGTACACCGCACTCGACATCATCACGTAGCGCGCGCCCGCCTCGATCCCGCGGGCGAAGACGCGCACGGACGCGTCGTCGCGGGTGGTGACGTCGTCGGTCACCCGGGCGTCGGTGTCGGTGTTCTGCGTGACGCGGCCGAGCCCCGGGAAGTGCTTGATCACGGGCTCGACGCCGGCGGCCCGCTGCCCGGCGCCGAACGCGTTCGCGGAGCGCACCACGGACCGCGGCGTGTAGCCGTAGTTCCGGCCGAAGTAGCCGATGGGCGGGTTGTCCGCGGCGGCGTCCTCGTCGACGAGGTCCATCACGGGCGCCAGGTTGAGGTTCACGCCGGCGGCGGCGAGCTCGTCGCCCCAGCCCCGTGCGCGCTTCTCCAGCGTGCCCGGCTTCCACGTGGCCTGCTCGGTGGCCTTCGGGATTTCGGAGAACCCCTGGCCCCGCAGCACCTGGACCAGGCCGCCTTCCTGGTCGGTCGCGACGAGCAGCGGCGTGCCGTGCGTCGAGCGGCGGGACACGAGAGAGGTGTACTCGTCGACCAGCTCGCGGGTCGCGTCCACGCCCGCCGTGCTGCGGCCGTGCAGGAACACGTTGCCCACGTGCTTGTCGCGGACCGACTCGGCGCTGACGGCGGCCGGGTCGCTCACGGACACCCCGACCATGAGCAGCTGGCCGACCTTCTGCTCCAGGCTCCAGCCCGCCAGCACGTCATCGGGGTGCTGGCTGCCGGTGGGCTCCGGGGTGGGGGTCGGGGTCGAGCTCGGTGAGGCGCTCGGTGAGGCGCTCGGCGACACGGTCGAGGGGCTCGGCGACGGCGATCCCTGGGCGGCGGACGACGCCGGTCCGGGCGACGGCTCGGTGCCCGCGCCGGAGCACGCGGCGAGCAGGACGGCGGTGAGGAGCGCGAGGGTGACGGCCGGCGCCGGCCGGCGGGAGGTCACGCGTGCCGGGCAGGCGCACCGTCGCGGTGGGCGAGGGTCGCGAGCGCGTCCTGCCAGTGCGCCTGCGAGTTCGTCGCGTGCTGGGCCGTGTCGATGTTCTCCTGCCTCACGGACACGACCGTACCCGTCTCGTCCGGTTCGAGAGTAATGCGAATCTCGTGGTAGTTGTCCTCGACGTCCGCGAGCTCCGCCAGCGGCGAGAAGTGGGTGAAGTGCAGCAGGCGGGGGCGGTCGACGGCGATCACCACGCCCTTGTCGGCGAACTGGCGGCCGAAGAAGTGGCCCTCGAACGTGATCGGGCTGCCCGGCCGGAAGTCGGTCTCGATGTTCGCGCCCAGCATCCAGCGAGCGCCGGGATGCATGAGCTCGGCCCACACCCGCTCCGGCGGCTGGGTCACGTGCACCGACGCCTCGGCGACGTGCGGGTAGCGGTGGTCGGACGGGATGTAGGGGCTGGTCATGGTGGGGGTTCCTTCCGCCGGCTCCGGTTCGTTCCGACCCTAACGCCGGGTCCTCGCCGCCGCCGTCCCCGTCCCCGCCGACGGGGTGGCCGCCAGCTCGCGCACGAGGTCGAGCACGTCGTCGACCGACTGGGCGGGGTCGGTGACCGGCGCCTGCACGTGCCGCACGACGCCGGACGGGTCCACCAGGAGCGTGACGCGCTTGAGCCGGTCGGACCCGCCGGCGCGGAACACGGGCAGGCGCAGCGCGGACGCCGCGAGCCCGTCCTGGTCCGACGCGAGCAGGTAGGGCAGCGCGGCGTGGGTGGCGAACGCGGCCTGCTGCTCGGGGTGCTGCGTGCTCACGCCGAGCACCCGCGCCCCCGCCGCCTCGAGGTCGGCGTGCCGACGCCCGTAGGTGACGCACTCGAGCGTGCAGCCGGCCGTGCCGGGCACGTCGCCCCAGCGCGGCGGGTAGCCGTGGGTGCCGGGAGCGTACGCGCCGGGGAAGAAGAACAGGGCGGTCCACCGGTCGGGGTCCACGAGCCGCACGGTGGAGCCGTCGTGCGCCGTGAGGGCGACGTCGGGCACCCGCGTGCCCTCGAGCGCGCGGGCCCGCGCGAGGTCGCCGTCGCCCAGCGCTCCGCTGACCTCGCCGTCGCCCAGGAGGAACCGCGTGCCCCACTCCTGCAGGGCGAGCAGTACGGGCAGCAGGCCCTCGCCGCGGGCGGTGAGCCGGTAGTCGTGGCGCGGCGGGCGCTCGGAGTACGGCACCTTCTCCAGGACGCCGTGCTCGACGAGGCCGCCGAGCCGCTCGGTGAGGGCTCGGCGCGACAGCCCCAGCTCGCGGTCGAAGCCCTCGAACCGGGTGACGCCGGCGGCGGCCTCGCGCACGATCAGCAGGCTCTGCCAGTCGCCGACGACGCCGAGGGACTGGGCGATGCCGCACGAGCTGTCGGCAAGGTCCTCGCGGCGCATGGGGGTCATCCTCTCGCCGGGCCGGGGTGCGCGTCCATCCCGCGCCGTAGGGTAAGTTCCAATCTGGAACTTACAACGACGGTCACGCCCCACCTGTTCCCGGGGCGGCCGTCCACAGCGAGGAGGTGGCCGATGGCCACGAGTGCACGGCCGTTCTGGACCTACTGGGCCGCGAGCACCACCAGCGGCGTCGGCACCGCCGTCACGACCGTCGCGCTGCCGCTCGCCGCGGTGACCGTGCTCGACGCCGGCCCGGTCGAGACGGGCCTGCTGGCCGCGTCGTCGTACCTCGCCTGGGTGGTGCTCGGCCTGCCCGCCGGCGCGATCGTGCACCGGCTGCCGCTGCGCGCCACGCAGGTGGTGGCCGACCTGGTGCGTGCCGCCGCGATCCTCGCCGTCCCGCTCGTGTGGTGGCTCGGGGAGCTGTCGCTGGCCCACCTGGTGCTGGCGGCGCTCGCGGTGAACGTGGCCGAGGTGTTCTTCTTCACCGCCAACACGACCTTCCTGCCGACGGTGGTGCCGAAGCACGAGCTGACCAGCCGCAACAGCCTCGTCTCGGGCACGCAGGCCGCCACGCAGCTCGGCGGGCCGTCGGTCGCGGGCCTGCTGGTGCAGGCGGTCGGCGCCGTGCCCGCGCTGCTGGTGGACGCCGTGACGTACGTCGTGTCGGCCCTGCTGCTGCGGCGGCTGCCCGAGCGGCGCGAGCCCGCCCTCGGCGACGGGGAGACGCGGCCCGGGATGCGGCAGATGATCGCGGAGGGCTGGCGGTTCGTGGTGCGGCACCCGGTGATCGCGCCCGCGACGTGGTGGGCCTGCGTCGTGAACCTCGTGTGCGGCGTGCAGGCGGGGCTGTTCGCGCTCTACCTGGTGCGCGACCTCGACGCCCCGCCCGCGATGGTCGGCGTGCTGCTCGCCGCCGACGGCGTGGGCTCCCTGCTCGCGGCGGCCGCCACGCCCTGGCTCGTGCGGCGTTTCGGGTCCGCGCGGGTGCTGCTGTTCGACGGGCTTTTCGGGTTCGCCGGTGCGCTGCTGATCCCGCTCGGCGCCGGCGCCGCCGGGTGGCTCTGCTTCGCCGTCGGCACGATGGTGTTCGGGGCGTCCGTGGTGCCGGGGAGCGTCGTGACGCGCACCTACCGGCAGGTGGCCAGCCCGCCCGAGCTCCTTTCACGGGTGATGGCGACCGTGCGGTTCGTCTCCTGGAGCATGATCCCCCTCGGGTCGCTCGCGGCCGGCGTGCTCGCCGCGCACGTGGGGAACCGCGCCGTGCTGCTCGGGTCCGCGTTCGTGCTGCTGCTCGGGCCCGTCATCGTGGGCCTCAGCCCCGTGCGGCGGCTGCGGAACCTCGAGGACTACGACGCCGCCACCCTCGAGCTGTCGCGGTGATCAGGCGAGGGCGTCGGCGGCCGCCGCGACGAACGCGTCGACCGTCCCCGGCGCCGTGTCCCAGGCACACATGAGCCGCACCTCGACGCGGCCGGGTGTCTCGCCGTCGGCCCAGTCGTAGAAGCGCGCGACGGCGCGCAGCCGGTCGGCGGCGGCGCGGGGGAGCGTGGCGAAGACGGCGTTCGCCTCCGTGGGGCGGGTGACGCGCACGCCGTCCTCGTCCGAGCCGGGGAGGGCCTCGAGCCCGGCGCGCAGCCGGGCCGCCATCGCGTTCGACTGCGCGGCGTTGCGGTGCCACAGCGGCTCGTCGTCGGCCGGGTCGCCCGGCTCGCCGAGCAGGGCGAGGAGCTGCGCGGAGACGAACCGCGTCTTGGACGCCAGCTGCATCGTCGCCTTGCGCAGGAACGGCACGGCGGCCGACGCCGCCTGCCGCGCGCGGGCGGACGCGGCGTCCGGGGCGTCGTCGGGCCCGAGCACGAGCACGGCCTCGCCGAGCATGCCGCCGTTCTTCGCGGCCCCCAGCGACACGACGTCGACGCCGGCATCGGTGGTGAGCGCCCGCAGCGAGCAGCCGAGCGACGCGGCGGCGTTCGCGAGCCGGGAGCCGTCCACGTGCACGGCCATCCCCAGGTCGTGCGCGACGCGGGTGAGCGCGCGCAGGTCGTCGAGCGGGTACACCGTGCCGAGCTCGGTGGACTGCGTCAGCGACAGGACGGCGGGGTGCGCGCGGTGCACGTCGTCGCGCTGCCCGGCCCAGCGCGCGACGTCGTCGGGCGTGATCCGGCCGTCCGTCGACGGGCAGGCGAGCAGCTTGAGGCCGCCGACCCGCTCGGGTGCGCCGTTCTCGTCGGTGTTCACGTGCGCGACGTCGGACACGACGACGCCGCCCCAGCGCGGCGAGAGCGCGGTGAGCGACACGACGTTGGCGCCCGTGCCGTTGAGCACCGGGAACGCGAGCGCCCCGGTGCCGAAGACCTCACGGATGCGGACGTCGAGCCGGGCCGTCCACGGGTCGTCCCCGTACGCGACGGCGTACCCGTCGTTCGCCGCGGCGACCGCGGCCAGGACGTCCGGGTGCGCGGGCGCGTAGTTGTCGGAGGCGAACGGCGGGAGGGTGCGGGGCTCGGTCACGCGCCCAGGGTAGGCGGGTCGGCCGGGCCGGCGACGCCGCCGGTGGACTCGCGCCACACGATGCGGTGGATCGGCGCGCCGGGCCCCGGGCGGGGCTCGCCCCGCACGGTCGCGACCAGCCGGCGCATCGCGGTGCGGCCGGCCTCGGGGAAGTCGACGGCGACGGTGGTGAGGGACGGCATCATCAGCGACCCCATCTCGACGTCGTCCCAGCCGGTGACGACGAGGTCCCCGGGTACCGACCAGCCGCGCTCGGCGGCGCCGCGGACCACGCCGGCGGCGAGATGGTCGTTCGCGGCGATCACGGCCAGGGGCGGTGCGTCGGCGGGGAGCCCGGCGACCGCGCGGCGCGCGTCGTCGCCCGACCAGGAGCCGCCGAGGACGCCGAGGGACACGACGTCGCTCGTGGCGGGGTCGGCGGCCGCGCGCGCGACCGAGGCGAGGTAGACATCGCGCCGTGCCCGGGCGGAGGCGTAGTGGTCGGGGCCGCCGACGTGCACGAAGCGCCGGAACCCCGCGGCGACGAGGGCTGCGACGAAGACCTCGACCGTGCCGGCGTCGGCGAGCTCGCCCAGGCTGCGCATCTGCTCGTCGAACGCCGCCTCGGCGACGACGGGGGTGGCGTCGTCCGCCGGCGCGGACGGGTCGGAGAGCACCTCCGGCAGCACGGGCACCAGGGCCAGGACGCCCTCGTACTGGCGGCTCGCGGCGAGCTCGTGCACGCGCGTGGTGCGCTGCTCCACCGTGCCGTCGATCGTGTGCGTCTCCATGACGTAGCCCTCGGCCTCGGCCACCTCGCCGGCGCCGGTGAGCACCCGGAGCTGGTGGTCCAGGGTCGCTCCGGTCACCACGGCGAGCCGGCCGGACCGCCGCGTGCGCATGGACCGCGCGGCGAGGTTGGGCCGGTAGCCGACGGACTCGGCCACCTGGAGCACCCGCTCGCGGGTGGCCGCCGAGATGGTGCCGCGCCCGGTGAGCGCGTAGGACACGGTCGCCTGCGACACCCCGGCGAGGCGCGCGACGTCGCGGCTGGTGGGCGGGTGGGACATCGCCACAGTATGACCTCCCTCACCTCTCGCCTTGACAGGTCGACGGCCCTCCGGCCACCCTGATCACCGTCGCATGATACGTATCATGCCGGACCGCCAGCTCGCTGTTCCATCGGAGGAACCATGCTCACCATCGGGATCGTCGGCACGGGCGGGATCGCCCGGGCGCACATCGACGGCTACCAGCGCTTCGGGGAGGAGTGCGAGATCGTCGCGCTGTGCGACCCCGCCCCGGGGCGCGCCGAGGCCCTGCGCGCGGAGCTCGGGCTCGACGGCGCCCGCGTCTACACCGACGCCGCCGAGATGCTCGCCGCCGAGCAGCGCCTCGACCTCGTCAGCGTCGCGACGCCGCCCTCCACCCACGCCGCCCTGTCGATCCAGGCCCTGGAGGCCGGTGTCGACGTGCTCGTCGAGAAGCCGATGGCGCCGTCGCTCGAGGAGTGCGACGCGATGATCGCGGCCGCGAAGGACAACGGGCGCCTGCTGTCCGTCGTCGCGCAGAACCGCTTCCGCGACGACATCGCGACGCTCAAGGAGGTGCTCGACTCCGGCCTCGCCGGCCCGGTCACGCACGCCCAGGTCAGCTCCGCCTGGTGGCGCGGCACCGAGTACTACGACCTGTGGTGGCGCGGCACCTGGGAGCGCGAGGGCGGTGGCTGCACGCTCAACCACGCCATCCACCACCTCGACATGACCCTGTGGATGCTCGGTTCCCCGAAGGCCGTGACGTCGGTGCTCACCAACGCCGCGCACGAGAACGCCGAGGTCGAGGACCTGTCCGTGAGCGTGCTGCAGTACGACCGCGCGCTCGCCGAGGTCACCGCTTCCGTGGTGAGCCACGGCGAGGAGCAGGCCATCGTCGTGCAGGGCCGCGACGCCCGCGTCTCGCAGCCGTGGAAGGTCGAGGCGAACCTGGCCAACCCGAACGGCTTCCCCGCCGACGAGGACGACGTGGAGCGCGTCGCGCAGATCGAGGCCGTCGCGGCGGCGCACCGGCCGCTGGAGCACACCGGCCACGCCGGGCAGATCGCCGACATGCTCGACGCCGTGCGCGAGCGCCGTCGTCCCGCCGTCGACGGCGAGGACGGCCGCCGCGCCATCGAGCTGGTCACGGCGATCTACGAGGCGGGCATCGAGCGCCGCGCCGTGGACCTGCCGCTGTCGCCGGACGACCCGTTCTACCGCACCGGCACCCTCGTGGAGCGGGCGCCGCGGTTCTTCGAGAAGACGGCCTCGGTGGGCGAGCTGCCGGGCGCGATCACCGTGGGGGCGAAGGCATGAGCGCGAACCCGACGGGCACCGCCAGCGGCGCCGCCTACGCGCCGAACCCCGTGCCCGCGCCCGTCGTCGAGCCGGGCGAGTTCGTCTTCGCGGCGACCAGCCTCGACCACGGCCACGTGTTCGGCATGTGCGAGGGGCTCGCGGGCGCCGGCGGCACGCTGAAGTGGGTGTACGACCCGGACCCGTCCAAGGTCGAGGTGATGCGCAGCAAGTTCCCCGACGTGCAGGTCGCGCGCAGCGAGGCCGAGATCCTCGACGACGCCGAGGTGCGCCTCGTCGCGGGCGCCGCGGTGACCTCCGAGCGCGCGCCGCTCGGGCTGCGGGTCATCGAGGCGGGCAAGGACTACTTCACGGACAAGGCGCCGCTGACGACGCTCGACCAGCTCGCCGCCGCCCGCGAGGCCACGGCCCGCACCGGCCAGAAGTACGCCGTCTACTACTCCGAGCGCATCCACGTCGAGGCCGCCGTGCTGGCCGAGCAGCTCGTCGACCGCGGGGCGATCGGCCGCGTGCTCCAGGTGATGGGCCTGGGCCCGCACCGCCTCGGCACCGGCCGCCCGGACTGGTTCTTCGAGAAGGAGAAGTACGGCGGCATCCTGTGCGACATCGGGAGCCACAACTTCGACCAGATGCTGCACTACGCGGGCGCGAAGGACGCGGAGATCAGCCACGCCGCCGTCGCGAACTACCACCACCCGGACCACCCGGAGCTGGACGACTTCGGCGAGGCCGGCATCGTCATGGACAACGGCGCCACCGGGTACGTGCGCGTCGACTGGTTCACGCCGGACGGCCTGAGCACGTGGGGCGACGGCCGCACGATCATCCTCGGCACCGAGGGGTACATCGAGCTGCGCAAGTACGTCAACGTCGGCACCGGCGAGGGCGGCGGGCACGTGTTCCTCGTCGACGGCGAGGGCGAGCACCACCTGGTCGCGGACGGTCAGGTCGGTTTCCCCTACTTCGGGCAGCTCATCCTCGACTGCCTGGAGCGCACCGAGAACGCGATGACGCAGGAGCACGCCTTCAAGGCCGCCGAGCTGAGCGTCCTCGCCCAGCAGCAGGCCCGGGTGCTCACGCCCTGACCCGACCGCGCCGATCGGGCCGGGGGGGGGCACGGGGCCCACCCGCCCCCCCCCGGGCGGCCCGGCGGGCGGCTGTGCCGGGGGGGGGGGGGGTGGCGGGGGGGGGGTGGGGGGGGGGCGGGTGGGGGGGCGGGT
>NZ_JBHTVC010000047.1:0-10146 GCF_042793275.1 Isoptericola sp. NPDC056578 | reverse complement strand
TGGCCGCCGCGCGTCGCCCCCCCCCCCCCCCCCCGCCCGGGGCCCCCACCCCCCCCCCCCCCCGCCCCTGGGGGGGGGGCGGGCCCCCCGGCCCCCCCCGGCCCGACCCGTGTCGCCACGGCGTCAGCGATGCCCGTGGTGGTGGTGCTTCGCGTGCAGGTCGATGCTGACGAGACGGCCCTGCGGCGGGTCGGTCGGCCCCGCCGTCGGGTCGAACGCGTTCGCCGTCGCGAGGAGGCCCTTGCCGGACCACTCGACGGCGCCGGGCACGTCGATCGCGACGACGGACCGCGGCCCGCCGTGCTTCACCGTGCTGATCCGGTTGCCGAACATCTCGGCGACGTACACGTCGCCCTTCGGCGAGACGGCGAGGTTCGTGGCGCTGAGGAAGCCGCCCGCGACCTTCCGCACCGACCCGGTCCACGGGTTCACCCGGTAGACCGACCCCCGCGCGCCGAGGCTCTCGTCCTCGGGCCCGCCGGGCAGCGTCGAGACGTAGAGCCGGCCCCACGGGCCGATCTCGACGTCCGTGGGGACCGGCTCGAACCAGTACGTCTCGCCGACGACGCAGTCCGGCAGGCCGAACATCGCCGCGGCCTCCGCGGTGACGACGGCCGGCTGGGCGGGCAGCACCGCGACGGTCCGCACGCGGCCGCGGTCGCTGACGGACAGGATCGCGTTCATGCCCGCGTCGGCGACGAAGGTCGTACCGCGGGCCTGCGTCGTCGCGTACGGGTGCGAGTCCTGGATGCCCTGGTACAGGACGGGGATGCCGTCCGGCGGCGCCTGGTCCAGGCAGGACTGGTCGACGTCCCGGAAGCCGTAGGTGACGTCGCCGTCCGGGTTGTTCGCGTTCTCGTACGCGCGGATGTCGGCGAGGGTGCGTGCCTGTCCGACCGGGTTGCCGTGCCGGTCGAGGCGCAGGGTCTTGATGCTCGAGGCCACCGGGCCCTGCTGGTCGTCGATGAGCGTCTCGGTGAAGGCGAGGCGCCGGTCGCGGTACGAGACACCGCCGACCTCCTCGCCGTTCGCGGACGCGTGGAGGACCGAGGTGCGGCCCCGCCGGTCGACCTCGGTGAGCAGGCCGGCGAAGTTCTGCGTGACGTAGTTCGTGCCCTTGGCGCCGGCAGCGGCGCTGAGGGGACTGACGAGGCCGGTGGCCACGTCGGTGACGGTCGGGGGCTTCGGTGCGGGCTTGCCGCCGTGGGCGGCGGCGGGGCCGGCGGCGAGCAGCAGCGCCGTCGCTGCTGCGGCGGCCGCGGTGAGGGCGCGTCTCATGGGATCTCCCGGGCTCGACGGTGAGGGACACAGCACCTTCGAGCGTGCGACCGCCCCGGGGCGCTCGCCAGCGACCCCGGGGCGCTGCCCGGGTGATTCCCCGGGCATCTTCCGGGCGGGGCCACGGCTCAGCCGGCGCGCAGGTCCACCCACACCAGCCGGTGGTCGCTGGACGGGAACGGGTAGGTGCCGGTGAGCCGCGACAGCGGGTCGGCCCGGGTCGGCCAGAACACGCCCGCGTCGCGCACCTTCAGGCCCTTCGACGGCAGCACGTAGTCGGCCCGCAGGTTGCCCGGGGCGGTGTCGGCGAAGTCGGCCGTGTCCAGGGCGGGGTCGCCCCGGTGGGTCGCGTTGGCGCCGCCCTGGAGGGCGGCCGCCTCGACGGCGCCGTCCGACGTCGGCCGCGGGTCGGTGATCCGCGGGTGGTCCAGGAGCTGGTCGACGGCCGCGTCCACGGAGTCGCCGTCGAACGGGTCGGCGTTCTGGTCGCCCAGGATCACGAACCGCGCGCCGGGCTGCAGCCCGCCGCGCCGGCCGTCGTCGTCGTAGACGTAGCGCGACGCCCTGCCGGGCGTCACGTAGTCGGCCCAGAAGCGGATCTCGTCGTGGTTGCGCCGGCCGTTGCGGTCCTCCGGCCCGTCGAACGTGGGCGGCGTCGGGTGCGAGGCCAGCACGTGCACGGTCTGGCGGCCCACGCGGACCGGCACGTCCCAGTGCGACTTGCTGGACAGCCGCACGACGTCGAGCTCCTCGGGGGAGTACCAGTCCGCGGGCTCGGGCGTGGCCGGGTCGTCGGGCAGCAACGCGCCCGGCATGTCCTTCCACAGGAAGTGCTGGAACGTCCGCACGCCCGACGTGTCGATCGGGTACTTGGACAGCACGACCATCCCGTACTGGCCCTCGAACTCCCCGAAGCCGAAGGCGTCGTTGCCGCCGCCCACCGTGCCGCTGTTGTCCAGGTCGAGGCCGCTGGGGACCCCCGTGTTCGACGGCGCGGTGTACGCGTAGCGGTAGCGCACCGGGTCGGCGCCGCCCTGCGACACCTCGAGGTAGTGCTCGCGGAACCCGTCCACGCTCGCGTGGTCGGCGTCGAAGTCGAACTCGTTGAGCAGGACGACGTCCGGGTCCGCGCGCTGGATCACCTCCGCGACCGTGCGCGCCTGCGGGTCGTCGCCCGTGGCCAGGTCGGCCCGCAGCTCGCCCTCCGTCGCGCGGTTCAGCGACAGGTTGTACGTCGCCACGCGCAGCGAGCGGTCGGGACCGTGCCCGCTGCCGTGCCCGCCGTCGTGCCCGCCGCCGCCCCCGTGGGCGCTCGCGGCGAGGGGGAGGAGGGCGGTGGGGAGGGCCACGGCCAGCGCCGTGGCGGCGGTGAGGGTGCGTCGTCGCAGGGTGGGCCTGGTGGGCGTGATCACGCGGTCGACGCTAGCGCCGGCCGGTGACGCGCGCCTCAACGGTGCGTGAACGTCGGTCGCGGAGCGAGCGCGGGCGCCCCGTGTGTCATCGTGTCCGGGGCGTGAGGGTCACGCACGACGGCGAGGTGACGAGCATGCGTTCGGTGACGCCATCGACCGCTCGCGTGGTGGTCGTCGGGTCCACCAACGCGGACCTGCTGGTCGGCGTCGCGGCGCACCCGGCACCCGGCGAGACGGTCCTCGGGCACGGCATGCGGGTCATGTCCGGCGGCAAGGGGGCCAACCAGGCCGTCGCGGCCGCCCGGCTCGGCGCGGACGTCGCGTTCGTGGGCGCGGTGGGCGACGACGAGTTCGCCGACGCGGCGCTCGCGGGGCTCCGGTCCGCCGGGGTGGACCTCGCGGCGCTGGCGGTCGTGCCCGGGCACCGGACCGGCATCGCGATCGTCACCGTGAGCGACGACGGCGAGAACTCCATCGTCGTCGTCCCCGGCGCCAACGCGGCCGTCGACGAGGCCGTGGTGGGTGCGCACGCCGGGCTGGTCGCGGCCGCCGGGACCCTCGTGCTGCAGGGCGAGATCCCGCGGGCCGCCATCGAGGCGGCGGCCCGCACCGCGCGCGGACGGCTCGTCGTCAACCTCGCCCCGGTGCTCGACGTCGACCCGGACGTGCTGCTGCGCGCCGACCCGCTGGTCCTCAACGAGCACGAGGCACGGCTGGTCGCCGCCGCGCTGGACGTCCCGCCGGGTGACGGCGAGGAGGAGCTGGTGCGGGGGCTGCTCGCGCGCGGGGTGCGGTCGGTCGTGCTGACGCTCGGGCCCCGCGGCGCGCTGGTCGGGCAGGGCGGCGACGTGACGGCGGTCCCGGCACCGCGGGTGCGCGCCGTCGACACCACGGGGGCGGGCGACGCGTTCGTCGGCGCGCTCGCCCACGGGCTGGCGCGGGGCGACGGGCTCGTCGACGCCGCCCGGACGGCGGCCCGCGTCGGCGCGTACGCCGTGCGGTCGCCCGGCGCGCAGGCCTCCTACCCGTCGGCGGACGACGAGCTGCCCGCGGTGTGACGTGCGGTGGCGACATCGTGGCGACGTCGTGGCGACGTGGTGGCGACGAGACCGTCGCCGTCGTCGGGCGAGATGTCGGAGGGCCTGTGCAGGGTGGGTCCATGGTGCACACCTACCCGCACGGGGTCCCGAGCTGGATCGACCTGGAGGTCGCCGACGTCGACGCGGCGCTCGCGTTCTACGGCGCGCTGTTCGGCTGGCGGTTCACCGAGAAGCTGCCGCCGGGGGTGCCCGGGCGCTACGCCGTGGCGTCGTGGGACGGCACCGACGAGACGGCGATCGCCGCCGTCGCCACGCCCGACCCGGGGTACGACGGGGAGCCGGCGTGGCACACGTACCTCGCCGTCGACGACATCGAGGCCGCGACGGCCCGCGTCGCCGAGCTGGGCGGGGTGGTGAGCTCGCCCCCGCAGCAGGTGGGCCCGCCCGGGCAGGCCGCGGGGTGGATGGCGCGCATCGTCGACCCGGAGGGCGCGCCCAGCCGCCTCTGGCGGGCCGGCACCCGCGCCGGGGCCCAGCGCGTCAACGAGCCCGGCACCTGGAACTTCAGCAACCTGCTCACCCCCGACGTCGACGCCGCGCTGCGGTTCTACGGGCCGCTGCTCGGCTGGGAGCGCAGCGACGACCTGGGCGCCGGGATGGCGCGCGTGCGGGGGTACGGCGACCACCTGGCCCGCACCGTGGACCCCGGGATCCACGAGCGGCAGGAGTTCGTCCCGCCAGGGTTCTCGGACGTCGTCGCGGGGGTGCTGCCCGCGGACGGTCCGGCCCGCTGGTCGGTCGTCTTCGCGGTGGCCGACCGTGACGCCGCCGCCGAGGCCGCCGAGCGGGCGGGCGCCGTCGTGCACGCGACCCAGGACACCGAGTGGACCCGGGAGGCGACGATCCGCGACCCGTTCGGCGCCGACCTCGTGCTCTCCCAGTTCGCCCCGCCGCCGGAGTTCGTCGCCGCCGAGGCCGACGCCGGGAGGTCCTGAGCCGGCGGGGGACCGCCGGGGCGCGTCAGGGCCGGCGCGCCTGCACCCACATCACGGGCGTGTCCATGAACGTCGCGCGGCCGACCTCGCGCGCGTCCGCGAGCCCGGCGTCCGTCAGCAGGCGCTGGATGCCGCCGTCGGCGTTGTCCTCCCGGTGCTGGTTCGCACCGATCCCGCGGTGGTGCCGGTGGCCGCCGTGCTCGTGCTCGCCGTCCGCTGGTTCGCCGTGCCCGTGCCCGCCGTGCCCGTGCCCGCCGCCGTGCCCGCCGCCGTGCCCGGGGGCATCGAGGTCCGCGACGGTGACGGTGCCGCCGGGGCGCAGCACGCGAGCGAGCTCGGCGGCGAACCGGCGCTTCTCGTCCATCGGCACGTGGTGCAGGGCGAGGGAGGAGAGCACGTGGTCGACGGTGCCGTCGGCCGCGGGCAGCCGGTCGGCGAAGCCCCGCACGAGCGTGAGCGAGCCGCGACGTCCCACCCGCCGGCGGCGGGCCTTGCGCGCCGCGCGGCGCAGGGCGGCGCCGTCCGGGTCGAGGCCGGTCACCGCGGCGTCCGGTACCGCGCGCAGCACGGCGAGGGAGAGGTTGCCGGTGCCGCAGCCGACGTCGAGGACCCGCTGCCCGGCGGCGATCCCGGCGAGCTCGACGGTGCGGCGGTGCAGCCGCCCGGCGCGCCGCCACCAGCTCTGCACGTCGTACCAGGGCATCTTCCAGGCGCTGCTCATGCCGGGCAGGTAGGCGCGGTCCGTCTCGTCCGGGCGGACGTCGTCGAAGAGGCGCACGCCGCGCACCGTGGTGTCGGGGCCCTCCGGGGATCTGGTCACGACGCCACGCTAGTCCCGCGACCGGTGACGTGCTCCTGACCTGCGACGACGCGGGCACCCCGCCCCTCTGACACCAGTCGACATCAGCGTGACATCAGAAATGACGTCAAAGGTCTTGCCATGACACCACGGTGGTGTCATAGTGGAGCCATGGACCTCACGAGATATGTCGACGAGCTGCAGCAGCAGCTCGGCACCGCAGCCGCCGCCGGCGGGGACGAGGCGCGGGAGCTGGCCTCCCGCCTGACCGCCCCCCTCGACGCGGCCGCCCGGCTCGTGCTGCTCGAGGCGCTGTCGGACGCGGCGGGGGAGATCTCCGCCGAGCTGGCCCCCGGTTCGGTCGACATCCGGCTCCGCGGCGGCTCGCCCGAGTTCGTCGTCGCGGTACCCGCCCGGCCCTCCGCCGTCGCCGCCGCCGCCCCCGAGGCGGACCACGCCCCGGCGGCGCCGGCCGCGGAGGCCGAGGGTGGCGCCACCACCCGCACCACCCTGCGCCTGCCGGACCACCTGAAGACGCAGGCCGAGACCGCCGCCGCCCGCGACGGCGTCTCCGTCAACACGTGGCTCGTGCGCGCGGTCGCCGCCGCGCTCGAGCAGTCCACCGGACGTCCGGCCGCGCAGGCCCGTCCGCAGCAGCGCGGCTCCGGCCGCGTCACCGGCTGGGTGCGCTGATCCCCTCGCACGGCCCCGCACCGCACCGCCCCCGTCCCCCCTGACACCACACCGACACCACTGTTGGAGCCCCGTCATGCCCACTTTCCCCGCCACCCAGCCCGTCCCCGTCCTCGTGGACGTGCCGTTCGCCAACGTGCACGTCGTCGCCGGGGAGCGCGACGACGTCGTCGTCACCGTGCTGCCCACCAACGCCAAGTCCGGCAGCGCCCGCGCCGCCGAGTCGGTCCGCGTGGACCGGGACGGCGACGCCGTCTCGATCACCTACCCCGGCTCGTGGAAGCAGTACGTGCTGCCCTTCGCGTCCGGCACCGCCGACATCACCGTCGAGCTCCCCGAGGGCTCGTCGCTGAGCGGCAAGGTCGGCTCGCTCTACGCCGAGGGCACGCTCGCCGCCGTCGACATGACGCTGTCCGCCGGCAACGCCCGCGTGGACGACGTCGAGCGGCTGGACCTCAAGCTCTCCGCCGGCTCCGCGACCGCGGGCCGCGTCACCGGCTCCCTCGACGTCAAGGTGAGCGCCGGGTCCGTCTTCGTGGACGAGGTCCTCGGGGACGGCACGATCCGCGCCAGCAACGGCACCACGACCGTCGGCTCCGTCACCGGCACCCTCGAGGTGCTCGGGGCGCACGGCGACATCGCCGTGAGCCGCGTGCGCGGCACCCTCACCGCGAAGTCTGCGCACGCCAGCATCCGGGTCAACAACCTGGAGTCCGGCGACGTCACCCTCACGTCCTCGTTCGGGTCGATCGAGGTCGGGGTGCCCGAGGGCACCGCCGCCTACCTCGACGTCTCGTCCGAGAACGGCTCCGTCCGCAACCTCCTGACCCCCACGGACGGGCCGGTCGAGGACGAGGCCACCGCAGAGATCCACGCCAGCACCGGCTTCGGCGACGTCGTCGTCCGCCGGCCGTGAACCACTCACCTCGCAGAATCGGAGAACCGGACATGACCACCGCCCAGTCCGACGGCGCGGCCCGCGCCGCGATCCACGTCCAAGGCATCGAGAAGTCGTTCGGCGAGCTGCACGTGCTGCGCGGGGTCGACTTCGACGTCGCCGCCGGGAGCATCTTCGCCCTGCTCGGGTCCAACGGCGCCGGCAAGACCACGCTGGTGCGCATCCTGTCGACGCTGCTCAAGGCCGACGCGGGCACCGCCACCGTGCACGGGCACGACGTCGCGGCGAAGCCCGGCGACGTGCGCGAGTCGATCAGCCTCACCGGCCAGTTCGCCGCCGTCGACGAGGTCCTCACCGGACGCGAGAACCTGGTGCTCGTGGCCCGGCTGCGGCACCTGCCCCACCCCGGGGAGATCGCCGACGACCTGCTCGCCCGGTTCTCGCTCACCGAGGCCGGCGGCCGCCGCGCGGGGACCTACTCCGGCGGCATGCGGCGTCGTCTCGACATCGCGATGAGCCTCATCGGCAACCCGCCGATCGTGTTCCTCGACGAGCCCACCACGGGCCTCGACCCGCAGGCGCGGATCGACGTCTGGCAGACCGTCAAGCAGCTCGCCAGCAACGGCACCACCGTGCTGCTCACCACGCAGTACCTCGACGAGGCCGAACAGCTCGCCGACCGGATCGCGATCCTGCACCAGGGAACGATCATCCAGAACGGCACCCTCGCCGAGCTCAAGCAGCTCCTCCCGCCCGCCAAGGTCGAGTACGTCGAGAAGCAGCCGTCCCTCGAGGACGTCTTCCTCTCGCTCGTCGGTGCGACCGGTACCGAGAAGGATTCCTGATGACCACCCACGCCCTCGCCGACACCCGCACCCTCACCGGGCGCTCCCTGCGGCACATCCTGCGCAGCCCCGACACGATCATCACCACCGCGGTGACCCCGATCGCGATCATGCTGCTCTTCGTCTACGTCTTCGGCGGCGCGATCAACACCGGGTCCGACGAGTCGTACATCAACTACATGCTGCCCGGCATCCTGCTGATCACCATCGCGTCGGGCATCGCGTACACGTCGTACCGGCTGTTCCTCGACCTGCAGGGCGGCATCGTCGACCGCTTCCAGTCCATGCCGATCGGCCGGTCGAGCGTCCTGTGGGCGCACGTGCTCACGTCGGTCGTGGCGAACATGGTCTCGGTCGCCATCGTCATCGCGGTCGCGTTCCTCATGGGCTTCCGCACGGGGGCCTCGGTGGGCGCCTGGTTCGCGGTGGCGGGCATCCTCGCCCTGTTCACCCTCGCCCTGACCTGGCTGGCCGTGATCGCGGGGCTCTCGGCGAAGACGGTGGACGGCGCGAGCGCCTTCAGCTACCCGCTGATCTTCCTGCCGTTCATCAGCTCGGCGTTCGTGCCCACCGACACGATGCCCGGCCCGGTGGCCTGGTTCGCGGAGAACCAGCCCGTGACGTCCGTCGTCGACACCGTCCGGGCCCTGTTCGCGGAGCAGCCCGTCGGCAGCGACATCTGGGTCGCCCTCGCCTGGCTCGTCGGCATCCTCGCCGTCTCGTACGGCCTCGCGGTCGCGATCTACCGCCGCCGGATCGGCTGACCCGACAAGGAGCGCCGGCCGGACCCCATCGGGCCCGGCCGGCGCTCCGTCGTGTCGGCGTCTCTGGTCGGGTCGCGCGTCAGGCGACCGGGACGACGTCGTGCGGCGCGGTCTCGCGCCGCGCGCGCAGCACCTCCTGCCGGCGCGGGTCGCCGATGAACGCCGGGTACCGGACGCTGCCGGGCCGGCGCGCCTCCCAGACGAGGCCCTGGACCGTGCTCCTGCACACGAGCTCCTTGAGCCAGGCCCCGGCGCGCGCGCCCAGCCGCCCGCCGAGGAACGCCCGCACGGGGACGTCGCCGCGCCGGGCGAACTGGAACAGCCCGGCGCCGCGGCCGAGGCTGAGGCACTGCCCGACGAAGCCGACCACGGCCGGCGCGGGCTCCGTCCCCGCGAGCCGGGCGAGCACGGTGTCCGCCGCGGCGCCGCCCAGCTGCCCGGCGGCCTGGCAGCTCATCCGGAACGGCAGGTCCGACGGCGCGGCCGCGTCGCCGGCGGCGACGATCCGCTCGTCGTCGACGCTGGTCAGGGTCTCGTCGGTGCGCAGGCGGCCCTCGGCGTCCGTGCTCAGGCCGCTGCGGGCGGCGAGGTCGGGGACGCCGAAGCCGGCCGTCCAGATCGTCACGTCGCTGGGGAGGTCGCGGCCGTCGGCGAGCTGCACGGCGTCGGCCGTCACGGCCGTCACCACGGCGGCGGGGCCGTCCACGACCGTCACGCCGAGGCGCACCAGCTGCGCGAGCACCGCCTGCCGACCCTTCGGGTGCAGGTACGGGCCGGCCAGCTCGCCCGCGACGAGCGTCACGGTGCGCCCCTGCTCCGCCAGCTCCGACGCCGTCTCGATGCCGGACGGTCCCGCGCCCACCACCGTCACGTGCGCGTCCCGGCCCGCGGCGGCCAGCTCGGGAGCCAGCCGGTCGGCCTCTTCCAGGCTCGCCAGCGGGTACGCGTGCTCTGCCGCGCCCGGGACCGCCGGGGCGGCGCTGGTGCTGCCCACGGCGTACACCAGGTAGTCGTAGCCGAGCGTGCCGCCGTCCGCGAGCACCAGCCGCCGCCCCGCCGCGTCGATCCGCTCCACGGTCGCGACCTCGAGCCGTACCGCGTCCGCCAGCACCCGCCGGTAGTCCACCACCGCGTCGTGCGACCCGGCGATCCGCTGGTGCAGCCGGATCCGCTCCACGAACGTGGGGCGCGCGTTCACCAGCGTCACGGCCACGTCGTCCCGCTTCGTCAGACGGTTCGCCGCCGTCACCCCGGCGTACCCGCCGCCCACCACCACGACCTGCGTCCTGTGCGACATCTCGTCTCCTCGGTCCGTCTTCGTCCGTCTTCTCGTCGGTTGCTCACGGTGACGACGAGACGCGGGGCGCGGGCGTGACGGCGTCCTGTCCGGGGACGACGACGGCGCCCGGTCGCGGGTGCGAC
>NZ_JBHTVC010000046.1:0-36090 GCF_042793275.1 Isoptericola sp. NPDC056578 | reverse complement strand
GGCCGCAGGCCCGCCCGTCGCCGTCGGCGTCAGCCGGTGAACGTCAGCCAGAGCAGCGCGACGTTCAGCGCCACGATGACGGCGGCCACCGCCCACGCCGCGAGCTGGGTGGCGAGGCCGTTGCGGAAGCCGCCGAGCAGGCCGGCGTCGCGCGTGATCCGCACCAGCGGGACCATCGCGAACGGGATGCCGAAGCTCAGCACCACCTGGCTCACGACCAGCAGCCACGTGGGCGACACCCCCGTCGCGAGCAGCACGATCGCGGGCACCAGGGTGACCAGCCGCCGCGCGAGCAGCGAGACGCGCACGTGCAGCAGGCCCGACATGATCTCGGCGCCGGCGTAGGCACCCACCGACGTCGACGCCAGCCCGGACGCCAGCAGCCCCACGCCGAACAGCACGGCGACGGCGGGCCCGAGCGACGACTCGATCGCGGCGTGCGCGCCCTCGATCGAGTCGGTGCCGGTGCGGCCGGGCAGGTTGGCGGCCGCGAGCAGGAGCATCGCGATGTTCACGCTGCCCGCCAGCACCAGCGCGGCGACGACGTCCCACCGCGTGGCGGTGAGCAGGCGACGGATCACCGGCGGCGACGGCGGACCCGGCACGGCGACGTCGTCCTCCGCCACCACGTCGTCGCGCCCCTCGGCTCCTGCGGCCAGGGCGTGGCGACGCTCGACCCGGGCGTCGTGGCGCACGCGGTCGCGGGCGAGCGAGGAGTGCAGGTAGATCGCGTGCGGCATGACCGTGGCGCCGAGCATCGACGCGGCGAGCAGCACCGACTCCGGGCCGTCGAGGCGCGGCACGAGCCCCCCGAGCACCGCGCCCAGGTCCGGCGGCGAGAAGAACAGACCGGCGCAGAACCCGACGGTGAGGACCCCGAGCATCGACGTCACGACCGTCTCGAAGACGCGCTGGCCGCGGCGCTGCTGCACGGCGAGCACCAGCATCGACACGACGCCGGTGATGATCCCACCGAGCACGAGCGGCACCCCGAACAGCAGGTGCAGGGCGATGGCGCCGCCGATCACCTCGGCGACGTCGGTGGCCATCGCGACCACCTCCGCCTGCGCCCAGTAGGCGATCCGGCCGCGCCGGGAGAGCCGCTCGCCCAGCACCTCGGGCAGCGACCGCCCGGTGACCACCCCGAGCTTGGCGGACAGGTACTGCACCAGCACGGCCATCACGTTGGCGACGACCAGCACCCACACCAGCAGGTACCCGAACCGCGCCCCCGCCGTGAGGTTGGCGGCGACGTTCCCCGGGTCGACGTAGGCGATGGCCGCGACGAACGCCGGCCCGAGCAGGGTCACCAGGCGCGCATGACGCACCCCCCGGGCGGGTCGGTCGAGGGTCGGTCGGCTCATGCGGTCCTCCGGGGGGATCGAGAAATTTCGGCTATCCGAAACCTTAGACGTCCATACCCGCATCGCGCATCCCCGTGGAGGCTCCGGGGCGGCGGTGAGCCTGGTCTGTCACCATGTCGGGCGTGCCATCCACGCAGACCTCCGCCGCGCGGAACGCCCCCGGTCCCCTCGGCGCCGTGCTGAGGTCCCGGTGGCTGCTGGCGCTCGGCTTCGTCGCCGTGCACGCCTGGGTGGTCGGGCAGGCCATCACCTGGGGCTACACGATCTACGGCGACGTCACGCTCTACGAGTGGTGGGCCCGCCACGGGCTGGACACCGGGCAGTGGCCGGTCCTCGACTACGACTGGGTGTACCCCGCGGGGGCGCTCGTCCCGGTCACGCTGCCCGCGCTCGTGACCGACGGCCTGCTGGGCTACGAGATCGTCTGGACGGCGATGGTCGTGGCCCTGAACGCCGTGGCCACGGTGGTGCTGGTGCGGTCCGCGCCGCGCGGCGTGCTCGGAGCCTGGTGGTGGCTCGCCTTCCTGCTCGCCCTCGGGCCGATCTTCCTGGGCCGGCTGGACGGCGTCGTCGCGCCGCTCATCCTGATCTCCCTCGCGGTCGCGGCACGCCGCCCGACGCTCGCGACCGCCGTCGCCACGGCGGGCGCATGGATCAAGATCGCGCCGGGTGCCGTGGTCGTGGCGCTGGCCGCGACCCGCGCCCGCTGGCGCGACGTGCTGCGGCAGGTCGTGGTGCCGGGCGCGGCGGTCAGCCTCGTGGTGGTGGGGCTGGCCCTGGCGGGCGGCGCGGGGCAGCGCGCGTTCAGCGTGTTCGGCCAGCAGGAGGCGCGCACGCTGCAGGCGGAGTCGGTGTTCGCGACCTGGTTCAGCGTGGCGCGACTGTGGGACCCGTCGGTGCGGATCGACTACAACGACGTGATCTTCACCTACGAGGTGCAGGGCGACACCGCCCGGCAGGTCGCGACCCTGCTCGACTGGCTGCTGCCGGTCGCGGTGCTGCTGATCGCCGCGCTCACGTGGTGGACGGCGCGCCGCCGTCCCGACCACGCCGGCGACGTCCTGCTGCTCAGCACCGCCGCCCTGCTCCTGTCGCTCATCGTGTTCAACAAGGTGGGCTCGCCGCAGTTCGTGGCGTGGATCGGGCCGCCGCTGGCCGCCGCGGTCGCCCTGGCCGGCCCCGGCACGCGGCGGCTGTGGGGGCCGCCCGCCGTCGGGGTGCTGCTGGCCGCGCTCGGCACGCAGATCGTCTACCCGGTGGCGTACGGCGAGTTCCTCGGCGGGCAGCCCGCGATGGTGGTCGTCGAGGCGCTGCGGAACCTGGCACTCGTGGTGCTGCTCGCCGGCGCGGTGTGGCGCATCGTGCAGCTCGGCCGCGACGGCGTGCGCACGGACACCGGCACACCCGCCTGAGCGGCCCGCGAGGCCGTCGTTCACCGACGGGTCGGCGCCCGTTCACCCCGAGCCCCCCGGGCCGCCATCCGTCCTCCCTACGGTCACCCCGACGGCGCGCTCGGCGCGCGCCCCGGCCCCGGAGGACCCCTTGCGCACACCGCTCCCCCGCACCCTGTTCCCCCGCACCCCGCGACGCGCCGTCGTCGCCGGCTGCGCCACCGCCCTCGCCGTCACGCTGACCGTGCCCGTCGCGCTCACCGCGTCGGCCCACCGCGACGTGACGCCGGGCGCCGGCGTCGTCGCCGACCCGGTCGCGCTGTCGGCCGACGACGCCCGCGTCGCCCTCACGCCCCTCGGCTCGTACGCCACGGGCGTGTTCGACGAGTCCGCGGCGGAGATCGTCGCCTACCACGCCCGCTCGGAGCGCCTGTTCTCCGTGAACGCGCAGGCGGGCGAGGTGACCGTGCTCGACGTCGGGCGCCCGTCGTCGCCCCGCAGGCTCTTCGCGCTCGAGACGACCGGGGTGCGCGCCGCGGACGGCTCGACCGTGCCCGACGGCGCGGTCGCGAACTCGGTCGCCGTGCGCCCGGACGGGCTCGGCGTCGTCGCGGTGGAGTCGCCCGACAAGGTCTCCGACGGCTGGCTGGTGCTGTTCGACGCCGCCGGCGCCGGCGAGGCGATCGGCGCGTGGCGAGTGGGCGCCCTGCCCGACATGGTGACGATCACGCCCGACGGCCGCAGCGCCGTCGTCGCGAACGAGGGCGAGCCGGCGGACGACTTCGGCGTGGACCCCGAGGGCACCGTGTCCGTCGTCGCGCTCCCCGACCGCGTCTCGGGGCGGAAGGCCCCGGCCGTGCGCCAGGCCGCGGTCCGCACCGCGACGTTCCACGCCTTCGAGGGCGACCGGCTGCCCGACGGCGTCCGCGTCTTCGGACCGGACGTCGCCGGCCCGGACGGGTCGCTGGAGCACCGTGTGTCGCGCAACCTCGAGCCCGAGTACGTGACGGTGTCGAAGGACTCCCGCACCGCGTACGTCGCTCTCCAGGAGGCGAACGCCGTCGCCGAGGTCGACCTGCGCAGCGCCCGCACCACCGACCTGTGGTCGCTCGGCAGCAAGGACCACTCCGTGCCCGGGCAGGGCATCGACCCCTCGGACAAGGACGGCGGGGCCGCCGTCCGCGAGGTGCCCGTCCGGGGGCTGTACATGCCCGACGGGATCGCGTCGTACTCCTCCCGCGGCCAGACCTACCTCGTCACCGCGAACGAGGGCGACGCCCGCGAGTGGGGCGACTACGTCGAGCCCGCGCGGGTCAAGGACCTGGGCGACGACGGCCTCGCGCCCGTGTGCGGGGACTCCCCCGCCGCCGGCCTGCTCGGCGACGCGGACCTCGGCCGGCTGAACGTCACGACGGCGTCCGGCCTGCGCACCGACGGCTCCTGCTACGAGGAGCTGTACGCCTTCGGCGGCCGGTCGTTCTCGATCTGGAGCACCGACGGCGAGCTCGTCTTCGACTCCGGCGACGAGCTCGAGCGGGTCACCGCCGACGCGCTCGGCGACGCGTTCAACACCAACCACACCGAGACGAAGGGCGACGGCCGCAGCGACGACAAGGGCCCCGAGCCGGAGAACCTCACCATCGGCGAGGTGTCGGGTCGCACGTACGCCTTCGTCGGCCTGGAGCGTGCGGGCGGCGTCGTGGTCTACGACATCACGCGGCCCGAGCGGGCCGCGTTCGTCGCCTACGTCTCGAACCGCGACTACGGGGTGTCCGTCGAGGACGCGATCGACGACGGCGCCACCCCCGCCGACGCGCTGGCCGGCGCCGGCGACCTGGGCCCCGAGGGCCTGGCGTTCATTCCCGCGTCGGACTCCCCCACCCACCGGCCGCTGCTCGCCGTCGCGAACGAGGTCTCCGGCACGACGACGCTCTTCCAGGTGGACCGGCTGGTCGGTCGCCGCTGAGGTGCACCGCTGACGGGCACCGTCGAGGAGACCCGCGGGACGGGGCCGGGGCGCGCGGGTAGCGTGACGCCCATGACCCTGTCCCGCTACCTCGACGAGTGCGCGATCCGCGCCGCGGCCGTGCTCGGCCACGACGTCGAGGCGAGCATCAGCCTGCGCGAGCACGGCATCTCGCTGCGCGCCGGAAGCAGCACGCCCGGCGCGGGCCGCTGCGACCAGGCCGAGGCGCGCGCCGACACCGGGCCCTGCATCGACGCGATGCGGCGGGGCACGGTGCTGACCACGAGGCTCGCCGACATGGTGCCCGGCTGGGAGGCCTGGCAGGCGGCCGCGGAGGCCGAGGGGTTCGTGCAGGCGCTCGCCGTCCCGGCCGAGGTGGGCCCCGGCGCGCGCGTGGCGATCAACGTGTACAGCCGCACGCCCGGGGACTGGCCCGCCGGCCTGGTCGACGCCGCCGTGGGGCACGCCGCGCTCGCGGCGGACGCCGTGCGTCTCCAGCTCCAGTTCGCCGACCTCGGGGACGCCGTCGCCGGCCTGTACCGCACCATGACCGACCGGGCGACGGTCGAGCAGGCGGTGGGCGCGATCATGGCGTCGAACGACTGCCCCGAGGACGAGGCCCGCGCCGTGCTGCGCACGGCGGCGGACCGCCGGGGGCTCACCGAGCGGGAGGTCGCCGAGGCGATCGTGCGGACCCTCGTCCTGGGCGGCGAGGGCGACGTCATCGGCGACCTCGACCGCTGAGCCGGCGTCGCGCTCCGTGTGCATCGCCTATCGGTGCCACACTGGCCGGGAGGCGACAGGACGGAGCGATCGGTGAACACCTCCGAGCTGCTGGGCCTGCTCGCGCGGACCCTGGCCGGACTCGACCCTGACGCGACGGTCGCGGCGCGGATGTGCCGGGCGTGCACCACGATCCTCGGCGCGCAGGGTGGCAGCCTCACGCTCGCCACCCTGGCGGGCGAGCCGGTTGCCGTGACCAGCACGGACGCCGTCGCGGCGCGGGTCGAAGGCATCCAGGAGGTGCTCGGCGAGGGTCCTGGGCGGCAGGCGTTCGAGCACGACACGATCGTCTCCGCGCCCCTCGGCCTCGGGGACGACGACCCGTTCCCCGTGTTCTCGCAGCTCGCCGGCGAGGCCGCCGGCGACGGCAGGTGGTTCGGCATCCCCATGCACGTCGGCGGCCAGCCGGTCGGGGTGCTGGGCCTCGTGGTCGGCCCGGGGCGGGTGCTGGCGCGGGACGTCGAGGACGCGCAGTTCCTCGCGGACGCCATCGGCACCGCCGTGCTCGGGGAGATCGACCAGGTCGGCTGGTCCGCACGGGCGCGCGTGGACCAGGCCACGGGCATGGTGTCCGCGCAGCTGCGGCTGCAGCCGCACGACGCCCTCGCCGTCCTGCGCGCGCACGCGTTCGGGCGGGGCAGCGCGCTCGAGGACGTCGCCGAGGACGTGGTGGCGCGGCGGCTCAGCTTCGCGGACGAGACCGGGCCCGTCGAGACGCGCCGGACCGAGGACTGATCGCGCCCGCGGATCAGCCGCGGCGCAGCACGCGGTCGAGCATCGCGCGGCGGTCGACGTCGCGGCGGTGCGCGACGTCGACGACGGCGCTCGCCAGGTCCCGCACGGCCACGTTGTGGTCGTTCGACGCCGACCTCATCAGCTCGAAGGCGGCGTCGATCTCGACGTCGTAGACGACGGCGAGCACGCCCTTCGCCTGCTCGATGACGCCGCGGGTCGTCGCCGCCGCCCGGATGTCGGCGGAGGCCCGCGCGCCGGCCCGCTTCGCGACGTCCGAGGTCAGGTCGAGGAAGTAGCCCGCCGCCTCGTCGCGGTGCTGGTCGTCCTCCGCGCTGGCCACGACGGCGACCGTGAGCTCGCGACGTCGTGCCGTCACGATGCGGTGCACGCTCGAGAACGCCCCCGTCGCGGGTGCCGTCCTGAGGGCGGCGCGGACGTCGTCGCGGTCGTCCGGGTGGGTGTGGGCGAGGACGAGGTCCGTGGTGGGCACCACCTCGTGCGGCTCGAAGCCGTGCAGGCGAAAGACGCCGTCCGACCAGGTCCAGCTGTCGGACGACAGGTCGAGACGGAAGGAGCCCACCAGGCGTGGGGCACGGAGGCCCGAGGGCTCACCGGTCACGGTGGTGTCTGTGGGCACAGTCGCCTCCGACACTGCTCAGAGCGGACCGGCCACTGCTTGACCGGCGGCACGACAATAGCAAGCGCACCACCTGTCGCTCACGGCGTGCCGGTGTCGTGCTCCCGCCCGTAGCGGCGGAACCAGTCGCGGGCGAACCGGCCCGAGGCGAGGCCGTAGTCGAGGGTGGCGCGCTGGAAGGCGAACACCTCGCCGAGCTCGTCGGGGACCTCCTGCACGGCGAGCTGCTGCTCGAGCGCCTCCAGCCGCGCGACGTCCTGCTCGACCCGTGCCGTGAGCCGCGGCAGCACGGCGGCGCGCTCGTCCGGCTCGAGCAGACCGAGGAAGAACAGGCGCGGCAGGACGGCGGCCTCCGCGTCGGGACCCGTCACCGGGCCGGTCAGCCAGGCACGGAAGTCCGCGCGTCCGGCGTCGGTGACGCGGTAGGTCTTGCGGCCGCGCGCGCCGGGCGTGACGTCGGCGACCTCGATGAGCCCGCCGGTCAGCAGCGTCTCCAGCGCGCGCCGGATGCTGCCCGAGCTGGCGCTGTAGAAAAGCGAGACCGACGCCTCGAAGTGCTTGACGAGGTCGTACAGGCTGGCCGGCCGCAGCAGGAGCAGCCCGAGGATCACGTGCGCCATGGTCCGACCCTAGACCGTTGACCCTCATAGACCTGTCTAGTAGACATGTCTATGAGACAGGTTGGGGATGTCGGAGGAGGAGCCATGAGCACGTCACGCGAGGTCGACCGCCTGAGGTCGGCGCTGGACAGGATCACCCGACGGCGCCCGTCGATGCCGCCGCCCCAGGTGCTCGTCGTCGCGCCGGGCCTGGAGCTCGAGTCCGGCGGGTCGCGGCCGTTCCACGCGGCCAGCGTCGGCAAGGTCATGACCGCCACGCTCGTCGCGACGCTCGTCGAGCAGGGCCGCCTCGGGTTCGACACCCCCGTGGGGAAGGTGCTCCCGGGGAGCGACCTCGACGGCCTCCCCGCGGCCCCCGGCGTCGACCTCGGCACGGACGTCACCGTCGAGCACCTGCTCACGCACACCAGCGGGCTGCCCGACCTCTTCGAGCCGTCGGGCCTCCGCGAGACGCCGTACTCGATCGAGGTCACGGCCGGGCGGCCCGACCGGCGGTGGACGCCCGCGACGCTGCTCGACGAGGTCCGCGGCCACCCCGCCGTCGGGCGTCCGGGCGAGCGGTTCTGCTACGGCGACCCGGGCTTCGTCCTGCTGGGCCGCGTCGTGGAGGAGGTCACCGGGGGCCGGTTCAACGACGTCCTGCGCGAGCGGGTCCTCGCCCCCGCCGGGATGGAGCGCAGCTCCACCCCGTACACCGACGCCGGCACGCCCGACGACCTCGCCGCCCTCGACGTCGCGCCGTTCTGGATCGGCGACCACGAGCTCAGCCGCGCCCTCAGCATGAGCCTCGACTGGGCCGGCGGCGGCATCGTCGCCCCGCCGTCCGACCTCGTGGCCTTCCAGCGCGCCCTGCACGGTGGCCGCCTCGTCTCCCCCGCGACGCTCGCCTGGATGAGCCGGCGCCGGCACCGCCTGCGGCGCGGCATCCACTACGGTGCCGGCACCGTCACGATCCGGTTCGGTGAGTTCACCCCGCCCTTCCTGCGCGGGCTGCCCGAGCCCGTGGGCGGGCTGGGGCACTTCGCCACCCACCTGTTCTTCTACCCGCGCCAGGACGCCCACGTGGTGCTGAACTTCCACGCCTATCGGCGCATGAACCAGTCGTTCATGACGCACGCCCGCATCGCGCGGCTGCTCGCCAAGCGGTGAGGGCGGTCAGCCGCGCCGCACCCGCACCCGCACCCGTCGGACGACGCGCGGCACCTGGAGCACGACCAGCGCCACGAGCGCCCCGCCGCTGACGGCGTACAGGACCGGCGGGACTGCGGAGTGGTCACCGCCGGTGATCATGAAGGTGTCGGCGAGGTTCATGCCCATGCCGAAGCTGCCCCAGAAGTACGCCGGCGCGCCCAGCGCAAGTACGGCGAGCTGCCACGTCACCGCGGTGTCGGGGGCCACCCGCCGCCGGAGCGCGACGGCGCACCCCGCGACCGACAGCCCGACCCCGAGCGCGGCCCACGTCACCAGGAACGGGACGTTGCCCGCCACCGTCCAGCCCGCCGCCGCCAGGGCCCCGAAGATCTCCGCCTGGGTCATGCCGGGCATCGCCGCCAGCGGCTCCAGCACCAGGATCGTCAGCACCATCACCGTCGCGTAGCACGCCACGAGTGCCGGGCCGAGCGAGAGCCACCACATGCCCCACCGTGTCCAGGCGGCGTCGTACGACCGCGGTGCGGGGACGAGGACCGGCGACGGTCGTGGGTGCATCTGGACTCCGGTGTCTCGGGCGGGCTTCCCGGATCGTACGGCGGCCAGGCGCGACGACGCCCTGCCGCCGCGATCCCTCCTCGACATCCCCACCGACGGTCGAGGACCGCTACGTTCGTGCCATGTCGAGGACCAGCCGACGTCGGAGCGTGCTCGCCACCTGCCTCGTCGCAGTGACAGCAGTGCTCGCCGGGTGCGGCGGCCTCGCCGATGCGCTCCGCCCCACTGCCTACTGCTCCCCCGAGGACCCGGTCGTGAACCCGACGAGCGCCGCTCCCGGCGACGAGCTGACGGTCGTGGTCAGCGGTGTCGGCCACCATGCCGAGTGCTCGTCCACGTTGCCGGGCGGCGCCCGGTACGGGATCTCGATCGGCTCGCGGGTGGATGGGACGGGCAATGACGACCTCGGCAGCCGCTACTACTCCGCCAGCGTCGCGGTTCTCGATCCCGACGACGCTGGCGCCGCCGAGGCCACCGTCCGAGTGCCGGACGACATGCCCATCGGCGAGGCGCGGATCTCCGTCGACCTCCAGGGCGCCAAGACGCTCTGCGAGATCGACCCGAGCGCGTCCTGCGCACCGGACCCGTTCGCCGTCGTGGGGATCGTCGACTGAAGGCCCCTTCCCTCGCCGACCCCGGGCCGGCGATGAGTTCGCGCTGTCGTAGCGGTCCGCCATCCATGACCAGAGTGGTGGGCGACATCTCGATCTCGCTGGACGGGTTCGTCACCGGGCCGAACCCGGGACCCGAGAACGGCCTCGGCGACGGCGGCGAGGCCCTGCACACGTGGGCGTTCAGCGACGACCCGGTGGACCGGGAGCAGCTGCGCTCCGCCACGGCGAGCAGCGGCGCCGTCGTGCTGGGGCGGAACCTGTTCGACGTCGTCGACGGGCCGCAGGGCTGGAACGACGAGGTGGGCTACGGCGCCCGCGAGGTCGGCCGGCCTCCGTTCTTCGTCGTCACGAGCAACCCGCCCGTACGCACGCGGCTCGCGTTCTGGACGTTCGTCACCACCGGCCTGCGCGACGCCGTCGCGCAGGCCCGTGAGGCGGCGGAAGCCGGCGACGGAGACCGGGACGTCGTCCTCATGGGCGGCGGCGCGACCGTCGGTTCCGCGCTGGACGCCGGCCTGCTCGACGTCCTGAGCCTGCACCTCTCCCCCGTCGTCCTCGGCGACGGGACGCCGCTCTTCGTGGGCGGCCACCGCCACGCCCTGGTGCAGCGCAGCGCGACGCCGTCGACGACGGCGGTGCACGTGGTCTACGACGTCGTCCGCTGAGCGTCGCTCAGCACGAGGCCGTCGAGCGCGCGACGCAGCGCGTCCGTGTCCGGTCCGGGCACGAAGGCGGGGATGCGCAGGAAGTCCTCGAGGTCAGCGCGGGAGAAGTCGGCGAGCAGGTCCGCCCGGCCGTCGCGGATGGACTCGAACACCGTGGGGCCGTGCACGAAGACGGGGTCGGTGAGCCGGAGCTCGCCGTCCGCGGTCTGCAGGATGTTGCCGGGCCGGATGTCCGCGCCGCCCCACAGCCGATAGCGGCGGGCGCCGTCGGCGAGCAGGTCCTCCATCCGCCGGCGCAGGTCGACGACGTCGGGGTGGTCGGCGAGCTCGGCGCTCGCGCCGGCGGGCGACGTCGGGTCGGACGCGCTCGTGATGCCGAGGGACGCGACGAGATCCCGGGCGCGGGCCTCGTCCGCCGGGTGGAGCCGCTCCATGACGACGACGTAGCCGCGGTGGCGGAGCGGGACGACGTCGTCCACCCGCACCAGGAACGGGTTCGGCGGTCCGGCGAGGCAGGCGTCGGCGAACAACCTGAACGCCGGGTCGAACGGCGTGACGCGCGCGGCGAGCGTGCCGTCCGGGGACGCGAGCACCCACGCCCAGTCGCCGGTCCCGATCTCCCGCCAGCCGGCGGCCTCGAGGGCGGCGCGGGCGTCGTCGGCGGTGGCGTCGGGGGCGAGCGTCGGGAGCACGCCTCAGCATCGCCGGTGCCCGGCCGCCCCGTCAGGTTCTTTCTGCCTGGGGCACCGTCAGCGGGGCGTGAGCACCTCGAGCAGCAGCACGACGACGGTGGCGGCCGCACCGAGCGAGACCACCAGCAGCGGCGACCGCCGTCCGCGCACCAGCCCGCGGACCTCCGCGACGACGACCCACACGAACAGCACCGCGGACAGCAGCCGGAAGAGCGCCGGCAGCACCTCCGGCGACTCGACGACGTTCTGCACGTGGCGCCACCACGTGGTCACGAACAGCCCCGCGAGGCCCGCCTGGATGAGCGCGACGCCGACCACCGCTGCTGCGCGGAGCGGACTCGGTCCCTGCTCGTCCGGGTATCCGTCGTGGTGCGTGGTCATGCGGTGCTGGTCTCCTGCTGAGGGGGCCGTCGGGCCGGGTGACGCCGGCCGGTGCCCGGCCGCCGCAGGCCAAGGTACAGCGCCCGCGGGTCAGGCCAGCTTCCGCCACGTCCCCTCGGACACGACCTCGACGGCGCCGTCGGCGACCACGAACGCCGTCTCGTCGTCGACGGCGTAGGCGGGCCCGCCGAGCGTCGCCGCCCACCGTTCGGCCGCAGCCTCCGTGTTGTCGGGCAGGTCGGGGTGGCCGAGGTGCGGGAACATCGAGAAGTCGACGACACCGAGCGTCGCGGCGTCCTCGCCGTCGGGCGGCAGCCAGCCGACGAACTCCTCCCCGATCGCGGGCGTCATCACCATGCTTCCGCCGCTCATCCCGACCCACACGGTGTCGTCCAGCGTGGGCAGCAGGTCGGACAGGCCCGAGCGGCGCATCCAGTACGCGAGGTAGCCGGCGTCGCCGCCCGCGGCCAGCAGGACGTCGGTCTCCCGCACCAGCGGCACCCAGCGCTCCTCGGGGATGCTCGGCAGCGCGGTCAGCTCGAGCACGCCGACCGACTTCCAGCCGAGGCCGGTCATGTGGTCCGTGGTGCCGGTGATGAAGTTCCAGGCGTTCCGTCCCGGGCCCACCCACGGGTGCCCGTACAGCGCGGTGGGGATGGCGAGGGCCGTGCAGTCCGCGACCGGTCGTGGGAGCAGGTCGTCCAGCGCGGTGCGGATGGTCGCGTTCCGCACGCCTGCGGACGTCAGCAGCAGCTTCATGGTGCGCCTCTCGGTCGACGGACACCCTGCAGACGGTGCGACGACGGCGGAATCATCGGCGCGACGTCGTGCGGTCGGACGGGGAATTCGCCGTGACGGCCGCACCGCCTTCGCTCACGATGGGCGCATGCCGCTGCCCACCCCCACGCTGACCACCGACCGTCTGCGGCTGCGGCCGGTCGCCGACGACGACGCCGACGCCCTGTACGCGATGCACAGCAGCGCCCACGTGCTGCGCTACTGGGACTCCCCGCCGTGGACCGACCGGGCCCGCGCCGACCGCTTCGTCGCCATGTCCCGGACGATCGAGGAGGAGGGCACCGGCGCCCGGGTCGCCATCGACCGCACGTCCGACGGCGCCTTCGTCGGCTGGTGCGGCCTGTTCGAGTGGAACCCCGACTTCCGCAGCGCGTCGATGGGCTACTGCCTCGGCGAGCAGATGTGGGGCCACGGCTACGCGACCGAGGCAGCGCGAGCCCTGCTGGGGTGGGCCTTCGACACGCTGCCCCTCAACCGCGTCCAGTCCGAGACCGACACCCGCAACGCTGCGTCCGCCCGCGTCCTGGAGAAGCTGGGGTTCGTGCACGAAGGCACCCTCCGCGAGGACTGCGTCGTCAACGGCGACGTCTCCGACTCGTGGGTGTTCGGTCTGCTCCGGCGAGACTGGGAGGGTCGTCGCTAGCCGCAGGCCCAGGGGCAACCTGGCTACGGTGTTCCTCGTGACAGAATCCAGCCGTGGTCCTCGGTGGTTGCGGACGCGCATTGGCCTTGCGCTCGTTGTCGCCCTGTTCACGGGCTTGTTCGCGTACGTGTTCGCGTACGTGTGGACGGACGAGCTGGTCGACGGCAGCCCTTACGCCATCGCGGACCCCGTGGGCACCGGGGTCGAGGGCGCCTTGGCGGGTCTGCTCCCCATGGTGATCGGCCTGGGGCTCTGCGTGCCCATCCTCTGGAACACCGGAGTGGCGTGGTGGTGGCCGGCACTTCTCGTCGTCGCAGGCGGCGGAGTCGGTGCCGTCGCTGGCGTGTCCACCCGCTTCACTGAAGGCATGCCGGCGTGGGCACCAGCGATCCTCGCGGCCGTCGCGCTCGCGGGAGCAGTCGGCCTGGTAGCCGATGCCCGGTTGCGTCTCCGCGTGACGAGTACCCACGCGTAGCGCTCGTGGCCTAGCCAGGAAAGGCGGCTCTAGACAGCCCCGGACCGCCTGAGCGATGCCGAGAGACTGAACCGGTCGGGTCGCGGAGCGAGCTGGCATTCAGGTCCTCGCGGCGACCTCACGCTCCAGGAACGGCAGCCCGTGTTCGCCCACCATCGTCAGGAAGTCACGACAGGTCGCATCGTCGTCCCTGCCATCCGCGGAGAGTGGCCACCAGCAGTCACCGACGCCGGCAACAAGTCCGATCCGCTCGTTGCAGACATCCGCGACCGGGGTAAAGATGTTGGGGGTCGGTTTGGCTCCGATATCCGGCCACAACGCCAGCGCTTGCTCCCAAGCGCTCCGACTCACGACGTTCAGATTCGCAGTGAATTGCACAGCTGTGCGGTCGCTCCACTTGTGGCGCTGCAACCCGAGCTGCGCCCAACAGGACTCACTCGGAAGCGTGTAGATCTGACCCGATCCACGCAGCCCCATCGACCGCAGGGCAGGGGCAAGACGTTCCCGAACGACGGCTCGAAAGTGCTCCTGCGCGGTGATCACGCGGGGACCCTACAACGTGCACGATCGGGTGCGCAGGACGGCTGAAGTGCCACCCGCGCCGCCAAGTTCAGCCGTTGTCGACGGTTGATGCGCAAGCATCAAGCCAGCCTGTGTGTCCGTCGCCGACATGCGTCCTCTCGCCGGCGGGACCGGCTGGGACACTCGGAGGCACCGTACCGATAGCGGAGCACAGAGGTCGGCGGAGGTCCGGGTCAGCGGTGGCCATAGGCCTTCGCGCAGCGACGCCGCAGGCGCCCTTGACGCGGGCTGGAGTCGGCCGGATGCTCGGCTGTCGGTGCGGGGCCGGGCACTGAGGTGGTGCTGCAACCTGACCCGGATAGACGAGGAGGCCATGCACGGGCGTCCCCTCTATCCCGACACTAGTCTCGCGCCATGACGAACAATGAGTGGACGACAACGGAAGACTGCCCGAGTTGCGGAGCCAAGGTCGATGTCTACTGGACGCGGGTGGTCCAGAAGAACGCGGCAGGACAGACCGTGGTCGACATGGCAAGTGGCCGCGACGAGGCAGGCCACGAGTTCGCTCCGTAGCAGGCACACAGTCAGGACTCAGGGCGGTTCCGAGACGATCCGGGGTCGCCCGCCGGCGTGTCAGGGGAGAGCCGGACCGGGTGGGGTGCGCGCAGCGAGCTTGCGAGCGGAGCGCGGGGCCCCGCCCGGACGGCCGACCGCGCGGCGGAGCCGCGCCTTGAGTCAGCACGGTAACCCCTCACGCGCCCACCTCGGAAGGTTCACGGCGAACCGCGATGCGGCCCCGCGCACGGCCAAGGACTCGACCCGCTACGATGCGCAGAGGAACTAGGAGGCGCCTTGGTCAAGCCGATGTGGCAAGCGACATTCGAACAAATGCCCATCGAAGAAGGCGCCGTCAATCTCCACGCACACGCCGGTATGGAAGCAAAGACCCTGATCATCCTGCTTCACGGTCTGGGCGGACACGCATATAGGACGTGGGGAAACCTCCCCGGCTACCTATTTGATCGCATGGATCCGGTGACCGATATCGCCGTATACGATTATCGGAGTGGATTGCGACTCCTCTGGGGCTCCCGCGGCAACTACGACCATTGGGTTCCGCAATTTGTCGAGCATTTTCGCGAGCTTGCAAAGAGCTATGAGGCCATATTTCTTGTGGGCCATAGTCAAGGTGGCAAGATCGCCGAAGATGCCGCCCGCATACTCCTGCAATCGATAAATCTGTCCGGGCCGAACCAACCCGCCACAGCAAATCGAGAAAATCAATCTCTCGCGGCGCTCATCTTCCTGGCATCTCCCCGGGCCGGCGCGACTCTTGTGTCCGGACTCACAGCACACCTACTTCCAACCCTAGAGCCCCTTAGGCTCTTCGGGCCCCGAAGCGTCGAGACAGAAGAGTTCTACAGCTCCCACGTCGAGCGCCAAAACACCGCTCATTCTCACCGCACGCACATACTCCCGGCATACGCGGCCATAGCAGGTGGCGACCAGTTTGTGTCAACATTCTCGGCGGCACATGGAATACCCAGTTCACAGCGAAAACATCTGAGCACCACTCACACGAAGATCGCCAAACCATCGCACTCGCAATCTGAACTAGTTCAGTGGATATGCCAGATTGTGAGCGACGTCGTCAGCGTCCGAGCCCAAAGGACGCGCGACATCCAGCACACCGCGCCAGTGGCTCCACTCAATAATCGGACTCCCGAGGGTATCGTTATCGCCGAACTCCAAAGCGACCCTTCGGGCTCCGACTACGGAACCATCTTTCTTGAAGAGTGCGCCGCTGCATCAAATGATGATATCGAAATTGTTAACGGTGATGAACTGGACTCAGATAGAATCGACGTTCTTCTTGCGGCGCACGACGCTGAGCGGTTCCTAAGCAGGCATCACGCTGCGAAACAAAGCGTGGACAACGCTCATGCAAAGCGGCTTAGCGGTGCGGCGAATTGGGCAGCCATATACCCTGTCGGCCCCCGGAGCAACGAAGCCGGCGCCATCATCGAAGACTGGCTGGCGAGTAAAGAACACGCGCCGATGCTCTTCGTAAAAGCAGTAGCATCGGTAGACGAGTTCCGCGAAGACTTGGCTCGCGCTCTAGCCGTCGCCGTCACCCGTAAGAGCGCTGCACGGCGGAACCGAGTTGTGAACATGGACCAGATGTCCTACCTCCCGCTTGGAGGGGAATAGACGATGAACCTGGCTTGGCTAGCCGCAGTACTGCAACCGCGCGACGTTGCGCGACACCCAAATTTCAGGAGCGACGATAACGACAACTCGGGTGTGTCACACCTCGCTGGGCTCGTCCTAGGAGGCGACTGGTGGCGTACTGCCAATCGCGAACCAATCAACAGCGAGGTCGCCGATGACATCCAGCTCCTTCGCAACTGCATTGAGCCTGACAAGATTGGTGCTGCGGTACCCGAATTGTCAAACCGGCTTCGCGAAGCGCCACCCAAGGACCTTGCCAAAGCTGCCGCCTTTACGATCTTCTTGAGTACCGCGGCCGCAGAACTTGACGACTTTAACACGGCAACAAAGACAGTCACGGATCAGATCGGACGGACCAATCGTACAAGGGGTCCCAACGCGGCAATTGTCCGGGCGGCGCTCCTCCAGCAGCGGGCCCTTCGCTCACGAGACGCAGGACTGTCATTCGAGGGCGACCTCATTGAGGTCGGCCGAATTCTCTCAGAATTGAAGCCAGAGGATTGCACTCAATTCGACACAAGTGCGGGCGTGTCTTGGACGTCAACTCGCACCATATCGGAGATAAAGGAAACACTACTCCGAGCCGCCTCTGGACTCCAGCCCAGCGACAACTCGACCACCTCCAAACACCTATACTCGCGATTTGACCTCGTCCGGCGTCCTGCATCGTCGGCCGAAGTTCGCGCGCGTGCCGAGCAGGTGCATGCCTATTCCGACTTTGTCGAAAAGTCGTATGCTCGAAAGAGCGACAGCGTCCGATATATCCTAGGACCTGCGCCTCGGCCCGACACATTCAACGCCTTGCTCGGACTTGAACTTGTCGGATCGCCCATGGTCTATCCCGCGCGGCGAGACTTGGCCCACTTGCGCCTGCTTCAAGGTGGGGGCGATGTCGGACAACAAGCGGACGCTCTTCGCCTACTTCGGCATTCCGGCGAGGCAAAGGCAGTATCGCGTGCCGCTGAGCGCCTGCGAGCGGCCGGCCCGCTCACTGCGCTAGCGATTGACGCGCGTCAAATTCTCACCAGGCGGACCGCTCCGCGGCTACTTAGGACCGTCGAGATCGAGGTCCTTCTGGCCGCCAGTGATGTTCTCTCGGCACCAGAGGCGCGAAGAGCCCTGGAGGCAATCGGCGACGCACTGGACCAGAACGAGGGGCCTGCGGAGGTCGTTGGTTACTGGCAGCTCCCAGTGTTGAGACGTGAGGTGGCATGGAAGGCGCTCGCGAGTCTCGCGGGGCCTGCCGAGAGAGAATCGGCAGTGGCACGGCGGCTGCTCAAAGATTTCATGAGCCTCGATCGTGATCCTGAACTTGCAGACAGGGCGCTCCGCCAATCGTTGAGTCGAATTGACTGGGATCGCGTCGATGGCACGCTGAAGACCGAGTGGATAGATGCGGCAAGCGCCCGGGAGAGTGATTTTCCTCTTACCGCGGAAGCTCTTGCGTCATTCTCTGAATCATCGACGACACGCCCCGCCGGTGAGAATAGTTTGGAACTTCTCACCTCGTGGGTCAATGCGAGGTTGCGCGGCCAGGTCGTGGACCCTGAACTTCCTGTCAGCACCAAAGAGATTCAGGGCCTCCTTCAGAGGATCCGAGACGATGCGGCAAATGGCCGTTTCAGCGTCGGTGGGCCGGAAATTGCAGAAGTTCTTGCGGCAATACTCTCGCTCGGTCAGGCGGAGTCGCTTTGGCCTGAGCTCGTAGGGTTCCTGACTGATTCGAGAGTCTCGCGGGACGACCGAACCAGGGCGTTTGATCGGTTGGCGCGCGACGCAACTCCGGTGCCCACTGAGCATGCGGGAGCGTTCCGCGATTCGGCAGCCGACATCCTCGAGTCATCGAGTTCCAGGCTTGAGTTTCACGGCGACGTCGTGCCTTACCCGGCAGCGCTTCGCTTTTTGAGTGTGAACGGTTTCATCGATCGATCGGTCACTTATGGACACATTGCACGCCTGTTCGGGCAGGAGGACCTCCAAGGGAGGCGCGAAGCCGCATGGACGGCCGCGACATTGAGTGCGCGAGGCCCGAGCGCCGAACTGTTGGCGCTTGCGCTTCCTATGAGTCACGATTCAGATGTAGTTGTTCGCGCGCGCGCGTCAGTTGTTCTCGCGCAACTCTCGTCGGTTGAGAGTCCTCTCGCACCCCTTGCGGGCGAGCGCATTGGTGAACTTCTTGCCGAAGATGGCATTGAAGTCCCACTTTCGGTTGTCCGCGCACTCAGCGATGCTTCAGTGGACCTCGGAGAGGCGATCACGGCGAAGTTGTCCGAACTCAGCAATGTCCATCCCGCTCGTTCAGTTCGGCTGGCCGCGCAGAAGGCGCTGGTGCGCGAAGTGTGAATACCGCCGTCTAGCGGATCGAGGGTTTCCGACTCGGGCAGCTTGGACACGACTGCCCGCGGCGCGTTCGAATCCCACGTGTTCGGCGTGACTTTGGTTCCGGATGTGTCGCAGGTCATGATGATGTGCGTCCGGCACAGGGCAGCGCCGTTCAACCCGGCGCGCGACGCCGTGACGGTGCGCAAACCGCGACGCGACGAGGTCCGTGCCCTTGGGCTGGAGGACATCGCCCTGCTGCGCAAGGCCGTGCGGGAGTGGGAGAACCGCCCCGCGCTCCCTCGCGGTCGACGGAACATCACGCTGCTGCCGCAGATCGTCGACACGATGCTCGGCACCGGCCTGCGCATCGGTGAGTGCCTGGCACTAAGGGAGGCGGACCTCGACCTCGAGGCTCTGATCCCGACCCTCACGGTGACGGGCACCATCGTCCGCGTTGAGGGACGGCTGCTGCGGCAGTCCAAGCCCAAGTCCGACACGTCGCGCCGCACGATCACGCTGCCGGCGTTCGTCGTCGCGGCCATCACCGAGGCGCTGGACCTCGGGCTCGACGGCGGACCCGACGACCTCGTGTTCCCGTCAACGAACGCCACGCCTCGGTCGCCGAGCCGGATCCGCGACCGGCTCCGCGACGCCCAGGCCGCCATCGGCACGAAGGTCACGCCGCACGACTTCCGCCGCACCGTCGCCACGCAGGTCGCCAACTCGACCACCATCGCCAACGCGACCGCGCTGCTCGGCCACGCCGACGAGGGCACCACCGTGCGGCACTACGTGAAGCGCACCCACGTCGCACCGGACCTGCGCGTCGTCATCGATGAACTGATCACGCGGGCTACTCCTGAGACCCGACCCCCGAACGGGAGTGATCCATGTTTCGGGGTTTAGCGGCCTTCAGGTGGTGCCTTCACGGACCTCGGCCGTCATTCTCGGCGAGCAACGACGGCAAGGGCCAAACCGGCCACGGCCATCAATCCACCGACGACGGTGAAGGGCATCGGGTCCAGGGAAGCGAAGACGTAGATGAGGAACAGACCCGAAAGCACGAGCACGCATCCGCACGCGAACCGCAATCGCTTGACCTGCTCCGGGTCCATCGGCTCAGCGTAGGCACCCACTGTCGGGCTTGCTGGGCAAATCTCCCGACGCTCGCTACCGGCCGATCGCAGATCCACGCTTGCGTGTACGCGGCGAGCAATCCGGTGAGTTTCCGGTGACCTGGGAACGACGAAGGACCCCACAGCCGCAGAATCTCGCGGGTGGGGCCCTTCGGGTGGCGGTAGCGGTGGGATTTGAACCCACGGTGGACTTTCACCCACACACGCTTTCGAGGCGTGCTCCTTAGGCCGCTCGGACACGCTACCTCGCCGGACGAACCGGCCCACCGAGGATACCCAACGAACCGGCAGACCCGAAATCCGCCGTCCGAGGCCGGCCGGTAGTGCCTCCCGTCCCCCGGTCGTACGCGGCGCGCACTACCTGGCGACGGGAGGCACTACCCCGCGCGGAGGCGTCAGACGCAGGGCGCTCCGGCGTCCCACGCGCCCTTGACGTCGCTGCCGGGCAGCTCGCCGCGGGTCCACCACTGGGCGGTGTGGTTCACGCCGGCCCGGGAGACGACGTCACCGGTGGAGTACGTCGTGCCCGCGTCGAACGCCGGCCCGCAGCCCTCGGCTGCGACGGGGTGGTCGCCGTGCTCGCCGACGACCTTCCACGGGTCCTTCTTGGCCGCCACGGACGCGGGGGCGACGCCGCGCGTCCACCACTTCGCGGCGTACTCGACGCCGTCGTGCGAGACGACGTCGCCGGTCGTGTAGACGCCGGTCGGGTACCAGGGGGCGGCGCCGTCGCCCCCGACGAGGGGCCCGGGCGTCGCGGCCTGGAAGGTGCGGACCAGCGCGGAGCTGAGGTCGCGGTCGGCGTCGCCGGCGATGTCCCACAGGTAGGCGCCGCCGAAGCCGTTCTCGGCGAGCCACTCGGCCTTGGCCGTCACGGAGCGCGGGGTGTCGAGCGTCCACCACTCGTCGCCGTTGAAGTAGTAGCTCTGCCCGGCCCGCTCGTCGTAGTGCTCGGTGAAGCCGCCCTCGGCGAACCGGTCCTGGAGCTGCGCGTAGTACGTGAACGGCAGCGATCCGCCGCTGGCGGGCGCGCCGGGCGTCGGGTCGTCGACGCCCTTCCACCCGTACCCGTACGCGGCCAGGCCGAGCACGAGCTGGTCGCCGCGGTACCCGGCGTTCTTGTACGCGTTCATGAGGCCGTCGGCGGCGAGGCCCCAGTTGGCCGACTGGCTCGGGTCGTCGTACGAGGGGTACTCGTGCAGGTTGCCCTGGTGGCCGGTGCTGCCCGCCTGCCACGGCCCCACGTAGTCGTAACCCTGGATGTTGAGGAAGTCGACGACGGCGGCGAGCCGCGGGTCGACCCACCCACCCTCGGTGCGGCCCGCCCACGACGCGGGCGCGAAGCCGGTGATGAGGTAGTCCTCGCCGGTGGTGGCGGCGCGCGCGTCGAGCTCGGCACGGAGCAGCTCCGCGAAGGACAGGAAGTTCTCCTTGTCCTCCTCCGGGTGGTCGCTCGGGTGCTCCCCGCCCACGACGGGCCACTCCCAGTCGATATCGAACCCGTCGAAGATGCCGGCCGCGACGCCGTCGCCGCCCTTGACGCCGTGCTCCGGGTCGTCGACGACGGGCAGGTTCCCGTCGAGGTACAGGTCGATGCACGAGTCGACGAGCCGCTGCCGGCTCTCCGGGCTGCTGACCGCCTCGGAGAAGTTGTCCGACCAGGTCCAGCCGCCCAGGGAGATCAGCACCTTGAGCCCGGGGTTCGCCGCCTTGAGCTTCTTGAGCTGGTTGAAGTTGCCCGCCAGCGCCTGGCCCGCGCCGTCGGCGACGCCGTCCACGGCCTGGCCGGCGCCCTTGAGCTGCACGTAGTCGTTGAGCGGGTCGCCCTCCATGTGCCCCTCGGGCAGTCCGGTCTCCGGGTCGACGGCGCCCTCGTCGGGGTCGACGCGGTCGGTGATGTCGCAGACCAGGTCGGTCGTGACGTTGCCGAAGGCGTAGTTGAGGTGGGTGAGGTCCTCGACCGCCCCGGAGCGCTGGAGGTCGGCGACCTCGAACCCGACGTCCTGCGGGCCCCAGCCTGGGAAGTAGGCGGGCGTCTTGAAGCCGTTGACGCCGTCGGCGTCGTGCACGGAGGCCGCGCCGGGCAAGGGCGGGGTCGACGGCGCGGGTGCGGCGGAGGCGCCTCCGGCGGTCAGCCCGACGACGGCGGCGGCCGCGGCGAGGGTGAGGGCGCCGTGGCGGCGCGGGGACGGTCGGTGTCTCATCGGGAGCCTCGTTGCTTCCTCCGGGCGCACCCGGATCAGGATTTGTTCGGGCTCCTGCACAATAGCGTGGACAGCACGGTGTGGCCAGGCCCTGCACGGTTCGGGCGCAGGTCAGACGGGGTCCGGCCGGTTCAGGTGCCGTCGTTGCCGGGGTCGAAGACGCGAGCGTAGAGCGCGGCCGCCTCGTCCACGACGGCGCGGTCGATCGACGCGACCGGGACCGCGGCGACCAGCAAGGGCTCGCAGTCCGGCCCTCGCCCGGCGAGCTCGCCGGTGAGCGCCCAGGGGAACCGCTGCGGCGTCATGAGGTGCGCGTACTGGCACAGCTGCCGCGCCACCCAGTGCTCCACGGGGCGGTCCCACCACGGCTCCGGGTCCAGCGGGTTCACGCTGAGGCCCGGAAGGAGGCACCCGCTCTCGTGGTCACGGCTCTCGGCGGCGGCGTCGGCCACCGGGCCGGCGCTGAACCGCACGTACAGCGGGGTCGCGACGGGCAGCAGCTCGACGACGTCCCCCAGCGACCGCAGCCGGGGGACGTCGTCGAGCGTGACCGGGCCGTCCGGCACGTGCAGCGCCACGCCGTCACCTCACCGTCGGAGCTCCGGTCAGAACACCGGCTTGCCGCCCGTGACGCCGACGACGGTCGCCGAGACGTAGCTCGCGTCGCGCGGGGAGGCGAGGAACACGAACGCCGGCGCGACCTCCGCCGGCTGCCCGGCGCGACCGAGCGGCGTGTCCTGGCCGAACTTCTGCAGCTTCTCCTCCGGCTGCGTGGCCGGCTGCAGCGGCGTCCAGATCGGGCCGGGGGCGACGGCGTTCACCCGGATGCCGCGCGACCCGAGCTCGCTCGCCAGGTTCACCGTGATGTTGTTGATGGCCGCCTTGGTCGACGCGTAGTCGAGCAGCGACGACGACGGCTCGTACGCCTGGATGGACGAGTTGTTGATGATGCTCGACCCCTCGCCCAGGTGCTTCAGCGCCGACTGCGTGACCCACAGCAGCGCGTACAGGTTGGTCTTCAGCACCCGGTCGATCTCGTCGGTGGTGATGTCCTCCACGGAGTCGCGCCGCGCCATCTGGAACCCGGCGTTGTTCACGAGGACGTCGAGGCCGCCGAGCTCCGCCGCCGCCCGGTCGGGCAGGCCGCGCGCCGTCGGCTCGTCGGTGAGGTCACCGGGCAGCAGCGCGACCTTCCGGCCCGCCTCGCGCACCCAGCGCGCCGTCTCCTGGGCGTCCTCCTCTTCCTCCGGCAGGTACCCGATCGCGACGTCGGCGCCCTCGCGCGCGAACGCGATCGCCACGGCCCGGCCGATGCCGGAGTCGCCGCCGGTCACGAGGGCGCGCAGCCCGTCGAGCCGGCCGGAGCCTCGATAGCTCTGCTCCCCGTGGTCCGGGGTCGGGGTCATCGCGCCGGTGAGCCCCGGCGGTTCCTGCTGCTGGGCGGGGAACGACTGCTGGTCGTCGGCCATGCTGTCCTCCTCGGGTCGTGGGTCGTGGGTCGTGCGTGCGGTCCGGCGTCACGCGGCCCGGCGGCGCGCGAGCTGCGCCTCGTGCACGTGCGGCCGTTTGGCGGGCCGCACGGCCTCGAGGGCCTCCCGGACGGCCTGCTTCGCACCGCGGCCGAAGCCTTCGCCGGCGGCCAGGTGCGCCATCAGCTGCGTGGCGGCCTCGCGCAGCGTGGCGCCGGTGGCGCCCGCCGCCTCGGTGAGCAGGTTCTCCGCCGTGTCCTCGTCCACGCCGTGCACGGCCATCAGCACGCCCTTGGCGCGCTCGATGGCGGCGGCGGAGACGAAGGCGCTGTCGAGGGCGCGGCGCACGTCGCGCTGCACCGCCTCGCGCTGCACCGGCGTGACGTCGACGACGTAGCCCGCGACCTCGGGCGGCCCGTCGCCGCGGACGCGCCGGGCCTGCGCCGTGACCAGCAGGGTCCGCGTGCGGCCGTGGGCGTCGACGACGCGTCGGGCCGTCACGACCGGCCCGCCGGAGCCGAGCGCGCGGGCGGCGTCGTGCACCACGCGGTCGCGATCGTCCGGGTGCAGCTTGGCCTCGAGGGTCTCCGGACCGGGCTCGAGCGCTCCGGGCTGGTGGCCGAGCATCGCGTCGACCTCGTCGGACCACCACCAGCGTCCCGTCCCTGCCTCGGCCCGGTAGGAGCCCGTGAGCAGGTGGGTGCCGACCGCGAGCGCCGAGACGAGGTGGTCGGTGCCGGCGGGAGTTGTCGTCGTCATCGTGACCTCCGAAGTGGGAGGGTCGGTGCCGCTTCCTGACGCCGGACCTTCACGCTAACGCCGGCGTCCGAGGACGTCCACCGGGCCCGCCTCATCCGGCGTCGAAACGGTCCTCACCCTCCTCGTCGGGGTCGTCCTTGGGCTTCTCGCCGGGCACCGCCCCGACGTCGGCGGCCTTGCCGTCGCCGTCGTGCGCCGCCCGCTCGCGCTCGGCCTGGCGGCTCGGGTCGTCCTCGTCCGCGCGGTTCCGCTCGGTGGGGTGCTCGCTCATGCGTGTCCTCCTCGGTCTCGGCACGTCGTCCCAGCCTGGGGTGGGTCCGGTCTCCCCGCACCCGGGCGCTCGACGGCGAGCACCGGGCACCCGTCCTACGGTCGAGGGGTGGCGTCGAGGAGTGGCGTCGACTCCAGGAGGAGGCACGATGCCCGACCACCAGCCCGCACCCCCGCCCACCGACCGGACGTTGCCGCGCCTCGCCGCCGAGCTCGAGCGCGCGGAGCGCCTCGACCCGTTGGCGGGCCTGTACGACCGGATCTCCCGCGCGGTCGTGCCCTCGCCCGGCCGCGTGCGCGACGAGCTGCGCGGCCGTTCCGTCGGCCACCCCGTGCACAGCGTGCTCACCGACCTGCCGATCGGGCTGTGGACGAGCGCGGTCGCGCTCGACCTCACCCGCCCTCAGGGGCACGCCGACGCCGCCCGTCGCCTGGTCGGCCTGGGGCTGCTCGCGGCCCCGCCGACGGCCCTGACCGGCCTCGCCGACTACCGCGCGCTGAGCGTGCCCGCCCGCCGGGTGGCCGTCGTGCACGCCACCTGCAACGGGGTCGGCACGCTGCTGGCGCTCGCCTCGTGGCGCGCCCGGCGTGCCGGCAAGACCGGGCTGGGCACGCTGCTCAGCCTCGCCGGCATGGGCGCCATCGGCGCGGGCGGGTACCTCGGGGGCCACGTCGCGCAGGCGATGCGGGAGCCCCGGCACGTCCCCGGGGCCCGGTGAGCGCGGCTACCGCGTGCGGCGCTCGGAACGGTTCGTCAGCAGGTCGGCCATCGCCTCCGCGACCTGGCGCATGTCCCCGTTGCCGTCGGCGGCGAGCCCCACGATCTGCGCCGCGATGTCGCGCAGCGGCAGGTTGGAGTGGTTCGAGGCCTCCCGGAGCCACTCGAAGGCGCCCTCGAGGTCGGTGCGGAGCGCGCACATGACGACGCCCTTGGCCTGCTCGATCGTCGCCCGGTGCGCGGCGGACGCGCGGATGCTCGCCGTCGCCCGGACGTCGGCGATGCGCGCGACCGCGGGCGTGACGTCGGTGAAGTAGCCGACCAGCTCGCAGACGGCGCCCGTGAGGTCGGTGCGCCCCTCGCCGACGACCGCCAGGGTCCGCTCGTCGCCGTGCGCGTCCATGATGCGGTGCACGCTGCTGAACGGCTCGCCGGTGGTGCAGGCATGACGGAGCACCTGGCTGACGCGGTCCCGGTCGTCGGGGTGCTTGTGCGCCAGGATCAGCTCGGTGGTGGGGACCACCTCACCCGGCTCGAAACCGTGGATGCGGTAGGTCTCGTCGGACCACCACCACAGGCCGGTGGACAGGTCGTGCCGGTACCGACCCACCGGATGGCTGGTGCCGAGGGCAAGCGTGCCCTCGATGTCCCATGACGTGGTGTCGGTCATGTGGATCCTCCCGTCGTGGCTCGCGCCGCTAGAGATGAGCCGCCTCATGACTCCCCTCGACCGTAGCCCGCTTCGGCACGAGACGACAGCGGCGGGTGCCGGGGACGGGGTGCGCCCCGGTGGCGACCATGTCCGATGGACTCCACGATCGACGGTGCGGCGACCCACCGCGGCTGCCGCGGGCCGGGTGTCCAGCAGCGCGGCATCCGGTTCCTCGCCGTCGAGGGTGGAAGGGGCGAACGGTGCGCGCACTGACCTGGCAGGGCAAGGAGCACGTGAGGGTGGAGGACGTCCCGGATCCTCGGATCCAGGAACCGACCGACGCGGTGGTCCGCGTGACGTCCACCGCGATCTGCGGGTCCGACCTGCACCTGTACGGCGTGCTCGGGATGTTCCTCGACGCCGGCGACGTGCTGGGCCACGAGGCGATGGGCGTCGTCGAGGAGGTCGGGAGCGACGTCGGGCACCTCGCCGTCGGCGACCGCGTGGTGGTGCCGTTCGGCATCGCCTGCGGGCGCTGCTGGATGTGCGAGCGCGGCCTGCAGAGCCAGTGCGAGACGACGCAGGTGCGCGACCAGGGCAAGGGCGCCGCCCTCTTCGGGTACACGCGGCTGTACGGCCAGGTGCCGGGCGGGCAGGCCCAGTACCTGCGGGTGCCTCAGGCGCAGTACGGCCCGGTCGTCGTGCCCGACGACGGCACGCCCGACGAGCGCTGGCTCTACCTCTCGGACGTCCTGCCCACCGCGTGGCAGGCGGTGGAGTACGCGCACGTGCCCGACGGCGGCAGCGTCGTCGTCCTGGGGCTGGGGCCCGTCGGCCAGATGGCCGCCCGCGTCGCCCTGCACCGCGGGGCGAGCACCGTGGTCGGCGTGGACCCGGTACCCGCGCGGCGCCTCATGGCGCAGCGGCACGGCGTCATCACGTTCGACCCGGGAGAGCGCGGGGTCCGCACGGCGGTGGGCGACCTCACCGACGGCCGCGGGCCGGACTCCGTGATCGACGCCGTCGGGATGGAGGCGCACGGCTCGCCCCTGGCGGAGACGACGCAGAAGCTCGTGGGTCTGCTGCCCGACGTGCTCGCCGCGCCGCTGACGGAGAAGGGCGGCGCCGACCGGCTCGCGGCGCTCCTCGCCGCCGTCGCGCTCGTACGGCGTGGCGGCACGGTGTCGCTCTCGGGCGTCTACGGCGGCGCGAAGGACCCGCTGCCCCTGATGCAGATCTTCGACAAGCAGCTCACGATCCGCACGGGCCAGGCGAACGTGCGGCGGTGGACCGACGACCTGCTCCCCCTCGCCGCCGACCTGGCCGACCCGCTCGGGGTGCTCGACCTGCGCACGCACCGCCTCCCGCTGGAGGACGCGCCCGAGGCGTACCGCGCCTTCCAGCGCAAGGAGGACGGCTGCATCAAGGTCGTGCTGGACCCCTGGGCCGACGCCGCGTCGTAGGGATCAGCCCGTCGGCGCGTCGTCGGCGCGGAACGCCCGCCGACGCGCGTACTCGTGCAGGCGGTCGAGGGTGGCGAGCTGGCGCTGCGCGCGCTCGGCGAGGCCGCGGAACTGGGCGGGGTCGAGGCCGAGCTCGGCGGCGTGCTCCTCGAGGGTCTGCCAGCCGCCCAGCTTGCCCACGACGGCCGACCGCATGAGCTCGGCCTCCAGCACCACCGACATCGGCGACCGCTCCACCACCCGGCCGTTGAGCTTGAGCCGCCCGACGCGCTCGGCCACGCCCGCCAGCAGCTGGCGGTGACGCCGACGCGGCAGGCCGAGCTCCTGCAGGAGCCGCACGTACAGCTCGCGCTCGCCGCGGATCTGCTCGGCCACCTCCACCAGCTCCGCGTGCAGGGGCAGGTCGGCGTAGTCGCCCACCATCCGCTCGATCCGCCCGAGGCCCGCCGTGGCGCCGGTGAGGTGGTCGGACAGGTACAGGCCGAGCAGCTCCCGGTCCACCTGCGGGGGCACCGCCGGGTGCGCTCCGCGCAGGGGCAGCGTGGTCGCGCCGGCGGGCCGGGTGGCCGCCGGCCGCAGCGGTGCGGAGCCCAGCCCCCGCCCCTCGGCCATGCCCGCCACGACCTCCCGGAGCGCGTCGGCCGCCGACGTCCGCGACCGCCAGCCGAGCTCCGTGACCGCCCGCGTCGTGTCCATCACGGGGGCGCCCATGGCCATGTCCACCCAGCCCGGGTCGGCGGCGACGACGCGCGCCGCGTGGCCGAGCGACACCGCCGCGCGCACCACCGGGGGCGGCACCTGCACCAGGCGGCCGTGGTCCACCAGCCGGGCGAGGTCGTCGCCGCGCAGCACGTCGTCGGCGGCCACGTTGAACGCGCCGCCCGCACGGCGCAGCAGCACGCGCCGGTACGCGTCCGCGGCGTCGTCGGCGTGGACGGCCTGGAGCCGCAGCCCGGCGGGCAACGGAAGCAGCGGCGGGCGACCGAGCCGCAGCAGCCCGACGGGCAGCAGCCGGCCCACGAACAGCCGCGTCACCTCGGCGCCCGCGTCGCCCTGGAACACGAGCGCGGTACGCAGCCGCGCGACGGTGACCTCCGGGTGCGCGCGCTCCAGGTCGTCCAGCACGTCCTCCTGGGCGGCCTTGTCGACGCTGTAGTGGGAGGTCGCGATGCCGTCGGCGGGCCAGTCCTCGGTGCGCGGCACGTCGTCGTCGACCGGCGCGTACGCGCCGACGGAGGACGCCGAGACGAGGTGCCGCACCCCGGCCGCGACCACGGCACGCGCCACCCGCCGCGTCCCCTCGACGTTGACGGTGCGCAGCAGGCCGCGGTCCCGGTTCGGCTGGATCAGCCACGCGAGGTGCACCACGGCGTCGGCGCCGCGGAACAGGCCCGTGAGCCGCTCGACGACGCCCTCCTCGCTGCCCGCCAGGTCCACGGCCGCCCACTCCGCGCGCCGGTACGGCTCGGCCGTCCGGTCCGGCAGCCGCCGCGCCACGCCCAGCAGCGACGTCACCTCCGGCTCGTCCGCCAGCGCGCGCAGCACCGCCGTCCCGACGTTCCCCGTCTGCCCCACCACGACGACCCGCATGACCCACACCGTGACACCGGCGGCCCCTGCCCGCAGTCGCGTGGCGTCGTGGCAGGTGAGCGCTCAGGCGGTGAGCACGTCGGCGGCGCGGCGCAGCACGACGACGAGCGCACCGGCCACGAGATGGTCGCCGCCGGAGCGCTCGCGGGCGTCGCGCACGACGTCGCGGAGACGGTCGAGCGACCGGGCGAACGCCGCACCAGGATCGTCGGCAGAGGTGACCGGAGGTGCGTCCACGGCGTCGTCGGGGCCGCCGTCGTCCTCCGGTTCGCGCAGGGCGTCGGCGAACGAGCGCAGCGCCGACGCGAGCTCCGGGCGCAGCCGCGGGCCCAGCGCGACCTCGTCGCGCCCGGTGCGCTCCCAGTCGACCAGGAGCCGCACGACCTCGTCGACCACCTCGGCCGCCGTCCCGAGCACCTCCGCCTGCCGGGCCTGCGACCGGGCGCGCTCGCCGTGCCGCCGGGCGCGAGGGTTGCCACGGGACGCCTCCCCCGACCGGGCGACCGCCGCCCGCGCGCCCTCGATCGTCGGGAACAGGGCACGACGCCGTCGTTCCCACTCGTCCGGGTCGAGCGTCCCCTCGTCGTCCAGCCGGGCTGCCAGGTCGTCCAGCTGCTCCACGAGGGCGTCGCGCAGCGCCCCCAGCGCGATGGCCGACGGCGCGAGCAGCAGCGGCGGCAGCAGGAGGTTGACCCCGGTCCCGATCGCCGCCCCTACCACCACCAGGCCGGCGAACGCACCGACGTACTCCGCGCTCTCCCCCTGGCCGAGGACGAGGACGAAGATCGCCGAGTTCGCGACCCACGTCCCCTGCGCGCCGAGCACCCGCCAGCCCGCGCAGAGCAGCGCCAGGCCCACCACCAGCGCCACCGACAGCACGCCGGGCACGAGCACGCTGTCGACGGCGAGCGCGATGGCGGCGCCGAGCAGCAGGGCCCCCACGGTCTGCACCGACTCGCGCACCGACCGGGCGAGGGTGCTCGTCGTGGCGATCACGGCGCCCAGCGGGGCGTAGTACGGGTAGTCGGAGAACGGCGCCGGCGCGACCACCCCGACCAGCCAGGCGAGCGCCGCGGCCACCGCGCCCCGGAACGCGAGCGACCAGCGAGGATGCCGCACCCAGACCTGGTGCAGGCCCGCGGCTCCGCGGCCCCACCATCGGGTCATCCCAGCCCCGCCGGCAGCTCGGCGTAGCCCGGCGCGAGGCGCAGGCGCGGGGTCGCGTCGTCGGCCACCGGGTCGGCCTCGACGGCCGCCACGTCCTCCCACCGCACGAGGAAGGTGCCGCGGTGGCGGCGGCGCACGAGCTGCGGGATCGGCCACGGCGAACGGACGTCGGTGCGCTCGTACCCGTGGAACGACCCGGCGCCTCGCGGCCCGACCAGCAGCCCGACCAGGCGCGCGCCGCCGACGGCGTCGCGACGCGCCTGCGCGCTCAGCGGGGCGTCGTGCCCCGCCTCCTCACGGTCCTCCCCCGCGCCCGGTCCGTCCTCGGGCTCGTCCACGACCTCGAGCGCCAGGCGGACGTCGACGACGACGCCGACGGGCGCGCCGTCGGGCCCCAGCACGCGCGCGTCGAGGAGGTCGCCGACGTTCATGCCCCGGCCTCCGGGTCGTGCCGGCCGCCGGGGATGCGCCCGATCAGGCGGTCGCGCACCCAGCGCTCCACCCACACGGCGTCGAGCCGGTCCGACGGCACGGTGAGCTCGATCGCCGTCCCGACGTGCCCGACGTCGTCCCAGGCGATGCGAGGCAGCCGGCTGTCGGGCACGCGGCCGCCGAAGAGCCGCGTCGCCAGCACGGGGCCGATGAGGATCGCGTCGACGTGCACCTCGCGGCCCGCCTCGACATCGCCCCCGCCGGGGCCCGCGAGGGCCAGGTCGTCGACCACGCCGACGGGCTCGCCGTCCGAGTCGAGCACCTGCCGGCTCAGCAGGTGCAGGCGGGCGTCGACGAGGCGCACCTCTCCCCTCGGCTCGGTCATGACCCCGCTCCCGTCGCGATCATCAGGGGGATCGCCGCGACGGCGGCGACCACCACGACCACCAGGTACACCGTGCCCAGGGCGTTGACCACCCGCCCGTTGACGTGCTCCCCCATGTACTCCGGGTCGTTCGCGACCACCAGGATCGGCACGTACGTCAGCGGCAGCGCGACGGCGGAGAACACCACCGACATCTCCGTCACCGCCACCGGGTCGACGCTGGTCATGAGGATCCCGACGGCGAGCAGCAGCGCCACGATCATCGTGAGGTGGAAGCGCGCCGCCCGCGCCGGCCGGCGGAACTTCCCCCACGACCAGCCGAGGTACTGCGCGAGCGTGTAGCCGCTGGACAGGGCCGTCTCCAGGGCGGCGCCGAACGTCGCGGCGACGATCCCCAGGATGACGACCGCGAGCAGCAGCACGCCGCCCGCCTGCGCGACCGGCAGCACGATCTGCGACAGCGACGACACCTCGATGCCCGCCGGCAGCAGCACGACGGCGGCGCACGCGGCGATGGAGAGCGACAGCAGGCCGCCCAGGGGGAAGCCGAGCAGCACGTTGACCCGGTTGGTGCCGAGGTCCTTGGCGGTCCACCGCTCCTCGACGGCGCCGGAGGAGAAGAAGAACACCTCGTACGGCGTCATCGCCGCGCCGAACAGCGCGACCGCGTAGTACCAGTACGACGCGGGGTGCTCGGTGCCCGGCGGCGACGGCGGCACGGCCTGGCGCAGCAGCTCGCCCCAGTCCGGGCCGAGCTGGAACAGCGCGACGGCGAACCCCACGAGCAGCAGCCCCATGAGGCCTGCGACGTTCTCCATGATCTGGAACTTCACGCGCCACAGCACGAGCCACACCGCGAGCGCCGCGACCGGGATCCACAGGCGCTGCTCCACGCTGCTCGCCAGGTGCAGCGCGAGCGCGATGCCCCCGACCTCCGCGGTGAGGGTGAGGAGGTTGATCGCGAACGACGCGAGCAGGTTCGCCCCCGCGGCGCGCGGGCCGAGCCGTTCGCGGACGATCTCGAACGTCGCGCGGCCGCTCACCGCTGCGACCCGCCCGGCCATGCTCGCGAACAGGACGATGCCGACCACGCCGAGCACCACGACCCACGCGAGCGACATGCCGAACCGGGAGCCGACGACGGCGTTGGTCACCAGGTCCCCGATGTCGACGAACCCGCCGATGGCGGTGAGGATGCCGAGCGCGGCGGCGAGCAGCTTCTTCACGGCCCGCCCGCCTCGGCCAGGGCGGCGTCGGTGGCGTCGAGGGCGGTCGCGAGCCCGGACAGCAGGTCGTCGGCCGACGCCGGCACGCCCTCGTCGGCGGCGAGGTCGCCCCCGGAGCGCGCCGCCACCCAGCTGCGCGCCGCCACGACGGCGTCCGTGACGTCGCCGACGGCGTCCAGCCCGGTCGTGCGCCGCGCGGACGACGCCGCGTCGGGCGGCACGAGGGTCGTCAGCGCCGACTCCGCGTCGTCGAGCACCCGCAGCTGGTCGAGCAGCACCGTGTCGGCGACGGGCCCGGTGACCCGGCCCTCGTCGAGCAGGCCGACGGCGATCCGCGCCGTCTCGCCCGCGGACCCGGCCTCCGCGAGCGCGTCCGCCACGGCCGCCGTCGCCTGGCCGGGCTCCTGCCGGCCGGCGACGCACCCCGTCGTGCCCAGCACGATCGTGAGCACCACGACGACCGCCGGTCCGGCGGCCGCGGGCCGCCGTCGTCCTGTCTGCCGCGTCACGTCCGATCATCCGCACGGCGCGCGTCTGCACGCATGTCCAGGGCTGCTCGGCGGTGCTCCCAGCGACCGCCCACCGCTCGCAGCCGATTCCCAGGACGCCCTCAGCGCCCACCTGAACGGGGGGTGTCGACTGGGTGTCCTTCCCACCCACGGACCACGACCGGTCCCCGTCCCCCCGGAGCCCGCATGCCTCCCGCAGCCCTGTACGCCGTCGACCTCGTCGCCGTGTCGATCCTGACGTTCGCGCTCTACTTCCCCCGGCACCGCCGCCGCGACCTCGTGGTCGCGTACCTCGGCGTCAACGTCGGCGTGCTGGCGGTGTCGGCCGTGCTGGCGTCGGCCTCGGTCGCCGCCGGCCTCGGCCTCGGGCTGTTCGGCGTGCTGTCGATCATCCGGCTGCGGTCCGACGAGCTCTCCCAGCGCGAGGTGGCGTACTACTTCGCCGCCCTCGCGCTGGGGCTCCTGGGCGGGCTGGGCACGTCGGCCGGCTGGCTCGGCGTCGCCGGCTCGGCGCTGATCCTCGTCGTCATGGCCGTCGCGGACCACCCGCGCCTCCTGGCACGGCACGGCTCGCAGACGATCGTGCTCGACCGCGCCGTCGTCGACCGCGCCGAGCTCACCGCCCACCTCGAGGCGCTGCTCGGCGCCCGCGTGCGGTCCGTCTCCGTGCAGGAGCTCGACCTCGCGGACGACACGACGCGCGTCGAGGTCCGGTACGACCTGCCGCGCGACGGCGACCGGCCCGCCCGCCCGGCCGTCGCGCCCGTCGCCGCCCCCGACACGCTGGCGGTGACCCGGTGAGCGCCGCGGCCGTCGTCGCCCGGGGCCTGGAGGGCGCCGCGCCCGTCTCCCTCGCGGAGCTCGACGCCACCGCCGCCCTCCAGACCCGCGTCGACCGCAAGTACGTGCTCACCCCCGCCGAGGTCGCGGCCCTGCTCGCCACGTTCGCCGCGCACGGCCCGCGCGTGCTGGAGATCGCCGGCGACCGGTCGTTCACGTACGCGTCGACCTACTACGACACGGCCGACCTGCTGACGTTCCGGCTGGCCGCGCGCCGTCGTCGCCGGCGGTTCAAGGTCCGCACCCGCACCTACGTCGACACGGGGAACGCCACGTTCCTCGAGGTGAAGACGCGCGCCGCCCGCGGCGTCACGGTGAAGGAGCGGCGGCCGTGGGAGCTCGCGACGCCGCTGGCCGGCGAGGGCCTCGACTTCGTCGACGACCGGCTCGCCGCCGCCCACCTCGACGCGCCCCCGTCGGCGCACCTCGCCCCCGTGCTGCGCTCCGCGTACCGGCGCACCACCGTGCTGCTGCCCGACGCCCGCGTGACCCTCGACACCGGCCTGCGGTGGCGGCTCGCGGGCCCGGAGGCCACCGACCGCAGCACCGCCGACGTCGGCGACCTCGTCGTCGTCGAGACCAAGGCCGGCACCGCGCCGTCGTCCGCCGACCGCGCCCTGTGGCGCGCCGGCCACCGCCCCGACCGCATCTCCAAGTACGCGACCGGGCTCGCCACCCTGCGACCCGACCTGCCCGACCACCCCTGGCGCCGCCTGCGGCGCGAGCGGCTCGGCACCGCCTGACCTCACCACCGATCCCCACCAGAGAAGAGCCCGAACCATGCGCATCCCCCGCCCGAGGAAGACCCTCTGGACCCGCACCGTCTCGACCCGAGCCGTGGCGCTCGCCGCCGCCGGGACCCTGACCGTCGGCGCGCTGGCCGCGTGCAGCGCCGGCTCCACCACGTCCGCGGCGTCGGACGGCTCCGGCACCACCACCGCCCAGGTCGCCGCGACGGACAACTCCGGCCGGTCCGCGCAGGAGGTCCTCGACGAGAACCTGTCGTCCGCGGAGACCGCGGCCCTCGCCGACCAGACCTGGGACACGGCCGACGAGGTCGCCGTCACCCTCGACGGCGACTCGGCGTCCGCCTCCGGCGACGGCGTCACCGTCGACGGTTCCATCGTGACGATCACGCAGCCCGGCACGTACCGGCTCTCCGGCACGCTCGCCGACGGCCAGGTCGTGGTCGACTCGTCGGCCGACGGCGTCGTGCGCCTCGTGCTCGACGGCGCGGACGTCACCAGCTCGACCGGCGCCGCGATCGACGTCCAGGACGCCGACCAGGTGTCCGTCGTCCTCGCCGACGGCTCCACCAACCGGCTCGAGGACGCCGAGGAGTACGCCGACACGACATCCGACAACGCCGCCAACGCCGCGCTGTACTCGACGGCGGATCTGGCGATCTCCGGCGGCGGCGCGCTCGACGTGGTCGGCAACGCGAACGACGGCATCACCGGCAAGGACGGGCTCGTCATCGCGAGCGGGACCGTCTCCGTCGACGCCGTGGACGACGCGATCCGCGGCAAGGACTACCTCGTCGTCAGCGGGGGCACGATCGACGTCACGTCCGGCGGCGACGGGCTGAAGTCCGACGCCGACGACGACGCCACGGCCGGCTACATCGCCCTGACCGGCGGCGACGTGACCGTCGCAGCCGGCGACGACGGCGCGCAGGCGTTCACCGACATCGCGATCACGGACGGCACCCTGACCATCGAGGAGTCCGTCGAGGGCCTGGAGGCCGCGACCATCGCGATCTCCGGCGGCGACGTGGACATCACGTCGTCCGACGACGGGCTGAACGCCACGGTGAAGGAGGCGGAGGACGACACCGCCACCGAGGACTCGACCGCCGACGACACGGCCGCCGACGACACGGCCGCCGACGACTCCGCGACGGGCACGGACGACCAGGCCGCCCAGGACCAGGCCGCTCAGGACCAGGCCGCTCAGGACCAGGGCACCGCGCCGGAGCCGCCGACCGACGGCGAGATGCCGACGGGAGAGCCGCCCACGGACGGCCAGATGCCCCAGGGCGGCGGGGGCGGCGGCATGGACGCCGTCCAGGAGGGTGCGTCGCTCACGATCACGGGCGGCACGCTGCACGTGGACGCCGAGGGCGACGGCCTGGACTCCAACGGCGTCACGGTGATCAGCGGCGGCGACGTCGTCGTCGAGGGCCCGACGAACGGCGGCAACGGTGCGCTCGACTCCGCGGGCGGCAGCACGGTCTCCGGCGGCACCGTCCTGGCGGTCGGGTCGGCGGGCATGGCCGAGGCGTTCGACGAGGACTCGACGCAGGGCTGGGTGGCGCTGACCGCCGACGCCACGCTCGAGGCCGGCACGGACGTGGCGGTCGTCGACGCCGACGGGACCGAGGTCGCGACGATCACGCTGTCGAAGACGGCCCAGTCGGTCGTGTACTCCGGCCCGGAGATCACCGACGGCGGCACGTACACGCTCACCGCAGACGGCGAGGAGGTCGGCACGGCCACCGCGGGCGAGGCCCCCGCGGGCGGCATGGGCGGCGGACCCGGCGGAGCCGCTCCCGGCGGCTCGACCGACCAGGGCGGCCAGGCCGACCAGTCGTCGTCGACCACCACCAGCTGACCGCGAGGTAGTCCGGATCCCGCCGAGGTAGTCCAGACCCCGCCGAGGGAGCCCCGAGCGCGCGTCAGAACAACCGCGGCGGGGTGTGGACAAACTAGCGGGACCTCGTG